>JABHQB010000042.1 GCA_018695965.1 Flavobacteriales bacterium
TCCGTTTTTGAAGTTTGATTTTATGTCGTTCCAAATTGTATTCATTTAAAAGTATATATCTCCTTTTTTCTTCCAGTATTTAAGTAGAATTATTCCAAAAATCATACCTCCTAAATGTGCGAAATGTGCAACATTATCACCAGGATTATTCCCGACACCACTTATTAGGGCTAATACCCCAATTCCCCCAACAAAATATTTTGCTTTTACAGGGATTGCAAAATATAAATATATTAATGAATTTGGAAACAACATGCCAAATGCCAGTAATAAACCATAAATAGCACCAGAAGCTCCAAGAATTGGAACGTTTATTAATAAATTTAATTTACCAAAAATAGGGTCTGTAAAATTCTGATTATTAGTTAATAATTGATTTCCTTTATTAATAATCATATTATAAGTTTCAGAATCTATATTTGAACTTATTGAATTAATCTGAAACTGTATATATGCCATGTAAATTAAAGCAGCTCCAAAACCTGTAATCATGTAATATGTAAGGAATCTTTTTCCTCCCCACATATTCTCTAATGTTTTTCCGAACATCCAAAGTGTAAACATATTAAACAATAAATGAGTGCTTATAGGTAATGTAATTGGCCTATCCAGTATTCCAAATATTGAGGATTCCCAATATGAGTTGGAATGCATAAACATATGTGTTACTAACTGATGTGGCATGAAATCAGGCGATTGAAATTGATGCAATGCAAATAAATTTGTTAAATTTATTCCTTGGTTTTCTAGAGCCCAAGTTGCTAAAAAGAACAATCCGTTTATTATTAAAAGGTTTTTTACAACTTCTGGCAAATGATTAAATCTTTGTCCTAACATTTATTAAATTTTTTATTTATTTCTTCTGTTTTAATATTAAAATAAGTATTTAACCCGAAAGGGCTTATAGTTGGAGTATCGCATTTTAGAAGTTCTACAATCAACAACCTCATTTCTTCTTGAGTTAGTCTTTTCCCACTTTTTATTGAGAATGAATTTGATAAGGTTTTACATAATTTTGAGCTAAAATTTTCTTTCAGATCTGAATTCTCAACTTCTTGTTCTTTTAATATTTCATCAAACAACTTTTGCAGATTTTCATTTTCGCATTGTTGAGGAACGGCATGTATTTCAACACAATCTTCTTTTATATCAATTTCAAATCCAACATTATTAAGTTCAGTTTTTATATCTTCAATTTCAGAAACATCCTTTTTTGAAAGAGATATTGTTTCAGGAAATATTAGTTTCTGAGAACTTATCTTTACATTTTTATTTTGTTTGAAATATTCGTATAAAATTCTCTGATGTGCTCTTTGCTGATGTACAATAATTAATCCGTTTTCTGTTTGAGAGCTAATATAAGTTCCTTCAATCTGAAAATAGTAAGCAGATTCAAAATTAGAATCAAGTGTTATCTCTTTCTGAACTTCTTCTGGAAAATTGTTTTGATAAATTTTATGTGATTGAGAGATTGCCTCTTTACTATCCGAGTCAAAAGGATTATAATTTCTATCCACTCTAATTTTCGGTTCTTTTACTAATCTATCAGGATTTCCAACTGGAATTACCAATGACGGTTCCGTATTAAAATCTAGAGTTGGAGCAATATTATACTGTCCTAAAGATCGTTTTATTGCAGAACGTAAGATGGCGTAGATTGATTTTTCATCTTCAAACTTTATTTCTGTTTTGGTAGGATGAATATTAATATCAATTTGTTTTGGGTCTATTTCCAGATTTAAGAAATAGGAGGGATGGTAATTTTCTGCTATTAAATCGGTAAAAGCTTTTGAAACAGCATGATTTAGATAATAATTCTTAATAAACCGACCATTTACAAAGAAGTATTGCTCACCTCTAGTGCGTTTTGCAAATTCTGGTTTCCCAACAAATCCACTAATCTTCACTAGGTTTGTTTCTTCTTCAACTGGGACAAGTTTTTCGTTTGTTTGTTTTCCAACTATATTTACAATTCTTTGTCTGAAATTAGATTTCTCAAGATGATAATATTCCTGATTATCCATTATTAAACTAAAAGAAACTTCCGGATTAGAAAGAGCGACTCTAGAAAATTCTTCTATAATATGTTTCTTTTCAACTTTATCAGATTTTAAGAATTTTCTTCTGGCAGGAACATTGTAAAATAGATTTTTAATACTTATGGAAGTTCCATTTGAACAAACAACAGATTCTTGTTTTTTAATCTCACTTCCTTCAATAATTATTCTGGTTCCAAGTTCGTTTTCTGTTAATTTTGTACTTACTTCAATATGAGCAATTGCTGCCATTGATGCCATAGCTTCGCCTCTGAACCCCATAGTTTTTATATTGAACAAATCATCTGCATTTCTAATTTTAGATGTAGCATGACGTTCAAAGCTCATTTTTGAATCCGTTTCACTCATACCACAACCATTATCAACAACTTGTATAAGAGTTTTTCCAGAATCTTTTACTATGAGTTTAATATCTGAAGCTCCAGAGTCTAATGCATTTTCTATCATCTCCTTTGCTGCAGAAGCAGGTCTTTGAATAACTTCTCCCGCAGCAATTTGATTTGCTATATGATCTGGCAATAATTGTATGATATCCAATTTTCTTATTTTAATATTAAATACGTAACTAATACTAATGCAATAATCACCAATAACAATCTTTTACTTCTTCCGTGATTTGTTCGAGAATATCCATTACTTTTAAATTTAATTTTAGTTTTCTTTCCTTTTTTTAAATTTTCAATTCGTTCTTTTCTTTCATCATAATATCTTAAGGGAAAACTAAAACTCCTAACTTTAGGACTTTTAAAAATAGATGGTAGACGGGGAGATTGCATCTTACAAAAATATAAAATAATAAGGTCTGAATAAAGAAAATTAAAGTCAATTATTAAACGAAATACAATTTGTATTTTAGCGGAAATGCAAAAACACAAGATTTCATATTCAGATACTAAATTATTCTCTAAGATAGTACAAATGTATACAGAGGAAAAAGTGTCTGATAAGTTCTATAATCGATATCCGAATATCAATCAGTTTGAAGATCAAATAAAAGAAAAACAATCTAGTAATATTGATAGGGATCTTTTATATAAAGTCCTTAAAAATCAAAATTCTACATTACAACTTTCTAAGAAAACAGAACAAAATATTGAGCTATTAAGAAATAAAAATACTTTTACCATAACAACAGGCCATCAACTATGTTTATTTACTGGACCTTTGTATTTTATTTATAAGATAGTATCCGCAATAAACCTTAGTAAACAATTAACTCAATCATTTCCTGAAAATAATTTTATTCCAGTTTTTTGGATGGCATCTGAGGATCATGATTTTGAAGAAATAAATCATATCAATCTGTTCGGTAAAAAGTATCATTGGAAAACAAATCAAAGTGGAATTGTAGGTGATTTTAATACTTCAGGAATAGATTCTGTAATAAATGAGATAGAAGAGGTTCTGGATGAATCTGAAAACTCCAAAAAGATATTGCGAATTTTTAGAAAATGTTATTCTGAAAAAAACTTATCAGAATCTAGCAGATTATTAGTAAATGAACTTTTTGGTAAATATGGAATTGTTATTTTGGATGCAAATGATAAAAAACTAAAACAAAAATTAATTCCAATAATAAAAGAAGATGTAGGTAATCAGAATTTACATTCAATTATTTCTGAAAGAACAGAAGAACTTTCAGATGAGTTTAAGTCTCAAGCTTTTGTTAGAAACATCAATTTCTTTAATATTTCTGAAGGTAAAAGAGAAAGAATCACTAAAAAGGTAAGTGAGGATGAGATTGAAAATAACCCCGAAATATTTAGTCCAAATGTCTTGATAAGACCACTTTATCAGGAATTAATTTTGCCAAACATTTCTTATATTGGAGGTGGTTCTGAAATTGCCTATTGGATGCAATTAAAAACAGTTTTTAAGTATCTGAGTATTCCTTTTCCGATATTAGTTTTACGAAATTCTGTTATGTGGATGGAGGAAAGAGATTTAAAAAAATGGAGAAAATTAGGGTTAAAGATGAGTGATGTTTTCAGATCAGCAGATGATTTGTATAAGAAATTCATTTTAGAGAAATCAAATATAAATCTAGATTTAGAGAAAAAAAAGATAGAAGACATATATTGTGATTTGGAAAATAAAACATCAGATATTTCTTTAAAACAATCCATAAAATCTGAAGCAATGAAACAAATAAAATCTTTAGAAAGATTAGAAAAGAAATTAATAAAATTGGAAAAGGAGAAACATGAAATTTCAATAAATCAGATAAATAAAATAAAAAATAAATTGTTTCCAAATAATGTTTTACAAGAAAGAACAGATAATATTATTTCATTTTATTTAAATCATGGAAATAAATTTATAGAAACATTAATGGAAGAAATCAATCCACTCGATACAAATTTCTTAATTTTGTCGCCTGAAAAGAATTAATATGACTCACGAAAAAATTATTATTCTAGATTTTGGTTCTCAATACACACAGCTCATTGCTCGTAGAGTAAGAGAATTAAATATTTACTCGGAGATACACCCTTATAATAATATTCCTGAGATAGATAAAGATGTAAAAGCGGTAATTTTATCGGGAAGTCCTTTTTCTGTAAGGGATGAAAACTCTCCTTTACCAGACCTTGAAAAGATAAAAGGAAAACTTCCTCTTTTAGGAATTTGTTATGGAGCTCAGTACATTGCAAAAATTAGTGGGGGAGATATTCTTCCATCAAAAATAAGAGAGTATGGTAGAGCAAATTTATCTTTTGTAAATAATAAAAACACTTTACTTAAAGATGTTCCGAATGATTCTCAGGTTTGGATGAGTCATGGAGATACAATCTCCACTTTACCATCTGATTTTGAAGTGATAGCAAGTACTAAAGACGTGAAAGTTGCTGCTTATAAAATTGAAAAAGAAGAAACTTATGCTATTCAATTTCATCCAGAAGTATATCATTCTACAGATGGAAAGCAACTTCTACAAAATTTCCTCATTGATATTGCTGGATGTTCGCAGGACTGGACCCCATCTTCTTTTGTTGAAGATACAGTTGCTCAGTTAAAAGAAAAACTAGGAAATGATAAAGTTGTTTTAGGTATTTCAGGAGGAGTAGATTCTACAGTTGCTGCAGTTTTGTTAAACAAAGCAATTGGAAAAAATTTATATTGTATCTTTGTAGATAATGGTTTGTTAAGAAAAAATGAGTTTGAATCTGTTCTGAAACAGTATAATGGAATGGGATTGAATGTTAAAGGAGTTAATTCTAAAGAAAAATTCTATGATGTTTTATCTGGTTTATCTGATCCAGAAAAAAAGAGGAAGGCAATAGGAGCAAAGTTTATTGATGTTTTTGATGAAGAATCTCATCTGATAGAGGATGTAGAATGGTTGGCTCAAGGAACAATTTATCCTGATGTAATTGAATCAGTTTCTGCAACAGGAGGTCCATCATCTACAATTAAATCTCATCATAATGTAGGAGGCTTACCAGATTTCATGAAATTAAAGGTTGTAGAACCATTAAATTCACTATTTAAAGATGAAGTAAGAAGGATTGGAAAATCAATTGGAATAAATAAAGAACTTTTAGGTAGGCATCCTTTTCCTGGTCCTGGACTTGCAATACGAATACTAGGAGAAGTAACAAAAGAAAAGGTACGTATTTTGCAAGAGGTAGATCATATCTTTATTTCTGCACTTAAGGAGGATGGCTTGTATGATTCTGTTTGGCAAGCAGGAGCAATGTTCTTACCAGTACAATCGGTAGGGGTAATGGGAGATGAAAGGACATATGAGAATGCGGTAGCACTTAGAGCGGTTGAATCAACGGATGGAATGACAGCAGATTGGGTTCATTTGCCTTATGATTTTCTGTCAAAAGTGTCAAATGAAATCATCAATAAAGTAAAAGGAATTAATAGAGTTGTTTATGATGTTTCTTCCAAACCACCTGCAACAATTGAATGGGAGTAAATGCATAATAATCTGTTAAAAATATTTTGTTTCTTTATTTTTTTTGTAAGTAGTTTTTCAGTTCTTTCGCAAGATAAGATAAAATTTGGTTATCATAATCAATCTGGAAAGGTTAAAAATATTAAAACAAAAGCAATAGAAGAAAATATTGAAGAAGAGAAGATTCTTTCTATTATTTCAGAGACACTTGATGATTATAATCAGAGACAATTAGATGGAATTGATAGTATAAATGATATAATAGATTCAAATATATTTATTTCTGAGATAAAAGACACAATACTAGTCTCAGTTTTACTCCCTCTCTATATAGAAAGAAATGATACTTTAGTTAATTTTCTTAGAGAGAATATGGAAGATACTAATCAGATCTATTCTAAATCTGAATTAGCATTGGACTTTTTAGAAGGTATAATGTTTGCGATAGATTCTTTATCTGAATTACAGATTCCTATTAAATTACAGGTTTTTGACACTGAAAATAATCTAGATACGGTAAGGAAAATTTCTAATTCTAAATTTGTCAAACAATCCACCATTGTTTTCGGCCCTATTTATTCTAAAAATTTTAATTTTTTTAGAAATAAGTTCCGTGCTGACAGGAATAAAATAATTATCAATCCTTTATCTGATAATCAGAAGTATTTGCAGAATAGTAAGAATGTATATTTTTTACAACCATCTCTAAAACAAAAGAGAGATTCTATTTGTTTGTTTATTAATAAGTTTGAAAAGTCAAAAGATATTTATTTTGTATCTTTAGAGTCTGAGGATAAGACCTTAGATTATAATCAGATTAAATTTAGATTAGATAGTGTGTTTACTGAGTTTCCTGTCAAAGAATTTGAAAATCTATCAGTAATAAATAAACAATCATTTACTTTTTTAAATCCTGATAGTAACTTAGTATTTGTTTTGTCGGAAGATGAAGTGTTTATTAAGAAGATAGTTACATTTATTAGAGCAATAGACACCAACGTTTCAATTTATTCATCAGAAATAATAACTAAGATTAAGGGAATAGACATAGAAGATCTTATGAGATTAGATATCCATGTTCCTGTATCTAATTATTTTGATAATTACTCTCAAAAGAATAAATATCTTCAAAATAAATTCGAAAGTATTTTTTATCATAAAATGAATGAAAATTCTAGACTTTCATTTTATTCTATCCTTCATTTTTGTTCTCATCAGAAACAATATCATTTTACTCAATTATTTAAGGGTGGAGGGTTTATTAATACTGATGTTCAAATTTGCACTTATAAAGACTATAGGCTATTGCCAATAGAGTAAAGTTTTTTTTAACTTTGTTAGAAACCATTGGTATCCGGATTTTTTTAATAATATTTATATTGTTTTTTAAAATTAAGAGTCAAATTTTAATAATGTAACCTTTTTTTCTAGTTTCCGTATCTTTGCAAGTTGCAAACTTGCAAGATGAAGAAATGGTTTAAATATCTACTTGTTTTATGCGTGCTGCTCTGTAGTACTAGCATTGCTATGGCTCAATATGTAACAATTGGTACTGGTACAACAACTCAGGATAAACTTTTTTATACAACTTTTGAAGATGTTAGATCATTATTAACTTTCTCAAATACTGAACTTACTACTGCTAGCCCATCATTAAATCAAGGAGATACTATCTACTCTATTGGATGGTATGTTCAGTCTTTAGGTAGTCAAGTAATGTATGGGGCTACTATTAAAATTAGAGAGTCAGGTGCTCCTGTAACGGTATGGATAGGTAGACTAGCACCAATAATAGGATGGAATGATATTTTACTTGACGTTCCTTATATAAGGATAGGTACAGGTAATTTAATTATTGAATATTGTTTTGATAATTGTGAATTTATACAACAAAGTTTCAATGTAAGAAGAACTAACACTCCAAGTAATACAAATCAATTTTTTTGCAGTGACGATCAATCAGGGTGTAGTTTAACTGCAACCAGTCTTTTTTATGGTAATGGTTCAGGTTCGTATAATGATAATCAAAGACCAAATACACGTTTTGGTAAATCAGTACCTGGCGCAACCTTTACACACGATACACTTTGTAGCGGAACAAGTACAAGTGTTACATTTACATCATCTTCTAGTGTTTCTACATATACTTCTGTTCCAGGATTTACTTATTATGGTAATACTTTAGGGAGTTATTATTTTAAATCAACTCTACCAGATGCTTGGTTATTGGCTGACTTAAAATGTCAACAAGTAGGTGGTCATTTAGCGCATATAAGTAATCAGGCTGAGAATAATTATGTAGATAACATTATTAGTACTCTTTCTCCGACAAGAGGATGGATAGGCTTGCAGCAGAATTGTAATAGTGGATCTTTTTCAGAGCCAGCTGGTGGGTGGGAGTGGACAGATGGTACACCAGTAACTTATACTAATTGGGATGCTGGTGAACCTAATAATTATTTTGGATCTTCTGATCCAGAAGATTACGTTGAGATGTATGTTAATGGTCAATGGAATGATCATACGAATCCTGGAGAACCTCCTGGGGGTTATGTTTTGGAGATAGAAGAGACTTACTTGTGGAATACGGGAGCTACAACATCTTCTATTACAGTCAGTCCTACAGCTACAACTACTTATTGGGTTGATCATAGTTTTGGTACTAATACTGAGAGAGAATACTTTATTGTAAATGTAGGAGTTTGTGGATGTACTGATCCTTCAGCAACAAACTATAACTCATTAGCAACTATAGATGATGGAAGTTGTATTACTTGTGTGTATGGTTGTACAGATAATACAGCTTGTAATTACGATCCGCTAGCTACTTGTGATGATGCTTCTTGTGTATATGATGTTAGTATTGTTACAGCTACTAATGTTTGCTCTGGAGTTTGTGATGGTGAGGTTAGCGTTGCTGTAAGCCCTATTACTCCAGGCACAAACTACACTTATACTATTAATGGTGGAAGTGTAATCCCTTACTTAACCAATACAAACAGTTTATGTGCAGGGAATCATAGCTATGAGTTCTTTATTGATGGAATTAGTTGTGGAGTTGAAACTATTATAATAGGTGAATACCCTGCAATGACTTTACAAACTACTGCAGTTGATTCTACTTGTGATTCTAGTTATGCTTTTGTTAGTGCTTCTGTAGCTTCATCTTCTGGAGGAAATATCTCAACCCTTACTTATTGCAATTCTTCTCCTGGGATTTTGGATTACAATAATATTGAATTGGTCAGATTAGTTGGTGATGGTGATTCTATTGTAAAAAATACAAGTGGAGCTTGTGATGACTATACTGACTATACTACTACTGACTACACAACACTTACTCCAGGACAATCGTATTCTGTAGAAGTTAATACAGGCTATTGCTCTTCCTCATCTCAAGGAGGAGATTCTATCAAAGTATTTATTGATTGGAATATAGATGGAGATTTTGATGATACTGGAGAAGTTGTTGGAGCTTCTTTTTCATCTTCTACTTTTTCATTTATAGTGCCTACTAATGCATCTTATGGAGCTACAAGAATGAGAGTAGTTTCTCAATATCAGTCACCTAATCCAACATTTCCTAGCGGACCTGTTGGACCATGTGATGTTGGAATTTTTAGTGGATCATATCCACAGCCTTGGTATGGAGCTACAGAAGATTATTCTATTGTTATAAGCAGCACAGCAACACTTGCAAACACAACTTATTTATGGTCTAATGGAGATACAGATTCAATTACAAATAGTTTAGTAGCAGGCCAATATACAGTAATAGTAACAGATGCAAATGGATGTGAGGCTACAGATACAGTTAGCGTAGGTCAAAGTTTCCAAGTACAGATTGATAGCTTAATTGCTAATCCTGACTCTCCTTGTTCTGGAGATATAATAACACTTACTGCGTATCCTTCTTCTCTATCTTATGAATATAAATTTAAGTGGAGAGATTCAGGAACATCATGGACTAATATATCAGGTTTTGGGGGTTGGCTTAATAATAATACTAATCCACAATACGGTCCAATTTATCAGGATACTGATTTTAGAGTAAAAATAAGAAGCTCAATTGACAATAGCTGTAAAACTGGATGGGAAACTATTACTGTTCCAGTAAATCCATTACCAATAACACCACCAATTTGGCACAATTAAATATTAACTATAAACAAACTAAAAATAATTATTAATCAAAAACGTTAAGGTCATGAAAACAAAAACAAAAACAAAACAAAAAATTCTAAGAGTATTTGCCATGTGCATACTATTTTTAGGCAACAGCCATTTAATGGCTCAAACACTACCAAATTCTACAATTACACAAAGTGTGTGTATTGGCACTGAGGATTACGAGATAGTCCCAGCTTTAGGATCTACCTATACTTGGTCAATAATTGATCAGAATACTACAGCACCACCATTAGCTGGTGAAGCAGATATTTCACCTTTTATAGGAGATTGGTACATACAGGTTGATTTTACAATTCCTGGAACATATGTGCTTTCAGTTACAGAACAAGATTTAAATTCTTGTCAAGGAGCAACTGTAGATTTAACTATTACTGTAAATGCTGGGTCTTCAAGTACACATGTAGTTACGGAATGTGACACTTATACTTGGGGAGATGGTGTGACAAATGGAGATGGGAATGTTTACACATCTTCTACTAATACACCAATCTTTACAATACAAACAGTAAATGGTTGTGATAGTGTAATCACATTAGATCTTACTATAAACAATTCTAGCTCAAGTACACATGTAGTTACGGAATGTGATACTTATACTTGGGGAGATGGTGTAACAAATGGAGATGGTTTAACATATACTTCTTCTACTAATACTCCAACCTTTACTACAATAACAGTAAATGGTTGTGATAGTATTATCACATTAGATCTTACTATAACAGCTAGTCCAGACCCATTTGCAGGAGCCAATGATACAATATGTGAAGGTTTAACTTATACTTTATCTGGTGCTACTAATACAGGTAATTCTGGAGCTATTAATTGGACTGATGCTTCTGGATTTAGTTTAGGATTTAGTAACCCTGGGATTTTAAATCCAGTATATACACCAACTATTTCTGATATTGCAGCTGGTTCTGTAACCTTAACATTGGAAATATCAGGGTCAGCACCATGTCCGCCAGAGTCTAGTTCAGTTACAATAATTATTAATGCAAATCCAACACCTGGGCCAATCTGGCATAATTAGAAATGAAGAGATAACTAAAGATGAATAAATAATTAAGAATGAATAGACTAAAATTAGTCATATTATTGATTATCGCACTTTCTATTAAGTTAGGTGCTCAAAATGTGGTACACCTTTGCGTAGGTGATAACCATAATTTTGGGGTGACTGATAATCCTACATCATTTTTTGATTGGTCTGTTAGTGACCCATCATTAGCAACTATTAATTCTGGTAACGGAACACATCATATTTTAATTGACCTTAACAATACAGGTGTGTTTCAATTATTAGTTGAAGAAATAGATGCAAATGGTTGTAGTGGATATGACAGTATCTTAGTTGAGATTCACAATTTACCAAATCCTAATATATTTGCAGTAGGACCTACTTCTTTTTGTAAAGGAGATAGTGTTCGACTGCAAGTGGATTCGGTTTATAGTGCATTCTTATGGAGTAATAATGCTACCTCAATTTATACTTATGCAGATACTGCTGGATTATATTTTGTGAACGTAACAGATGCCAATGGATGTGAAAACATGTCAAATGCTATTGATATTATTACATATCCTAAACCTTCTGCAGATTTTTGGATTGATGGAGTTTGTTTTGAAGTTGAAACCAATCTGATTGACAGCTCACTTATTGCAAGTGGGAATATTGTAAGTTGGATATGGGATTTAGGAGATGGAAGTTATAATTCAGGATCTAATATTTTTCATATGTATTCAGATGCAGATATTTATGATGTTACATTGAAAGTAGTTTCTGATTTTGGATGTATGGATTCCAGAACAAAACCTTTAGAGATTTTTTACATTCCTGATGCACAGTTTAACTTTAACCCCCATCTTCCTTCTATCTTGAGCCCGGAAGTTAATTTTAATAATACTACAATTGATGTTTCTTCCTTTGTTTGGAATTTTGATGATGGAACAGATACTACAATTGAGAATCCTATACATGTATTTTCAGATCCAGGAATGTATGACGTAATGCTTACTGTTATGGATGATAATAATTGTATTGATTCTATTTCTCATAGAATAAAAGTAATGTACGATTTTATCTTATATGTTCCTAATACTTTTACTCCTAATGGAGATGATGATAATGAATTATTTAAACCTAAAGGTTTGAGGATGGGAAAGTATAAATCTTACCAATTTGTTATCTATAATCATTGGGGAGAAAAGGTATTTAGTACGGATAAAGTAGAAGAAGGTTGGCATGGAGCAAATGCAATTCCAGGAAAATATGCTTGGGTAATTATTATTACTGATGAAATGGGAGCTCAACAAAAAAGAGTAGGAGAGGTGTTGCTGATGAAATAATTGATTGTAATTTAATCTACCTTAAATCAATCACTTCTATATTAGGATAATCTTTGCTTTTAAAGTTAAAAGTAGAAGTAGGAATGTCTGAATTAGTAATAAATTTGGTTATGGTATAAGTGGTAGTTCCTCCTTCTTTTTCTATTATTCCTATCTTGATAAGTTCTGTTTTTTTGGTATCAATATAAAGGGTAACCAAACTGATCATTCCACTTTCATTTGGGTAAAGATCTATTTTGTGAATGCTGTCAGAATTTATAGATTCAGATCCTTTATATTCATATTTATATCCTCTTTCATATATAGTGAAGATTTTCGAAGGGTTCATTTCATCCTCTGGATCGTTGTCCATAATTTGTACTTCTGGCACATCTTTCATAAAATACCAAAGTGTTTCTCCATTATTTATTATAGATAAGTCAGATGACATATCTAATTTATACATATCTTCTTTAATCCATATTTTTCCTTCAGAATCTTCATCAATTTCTTGTTCTGAGTTAGAAAAGTTCAACGTAAATTCTGCCGTAATATCAGTATAAGATTTTCCTTTTTCTGAAAGATCATCTAATATTTGTTTTGCTATTTCATTTTGAGAGAAAGATAAGTTAATAGTAAATATAGACGAGAAAAATATTAATGATAATCTATTCATTGTTATTTAGAGTATTTAGAAGTTCATCTAGTTCCATTTCGCTTTTTATTAAAACCTGACGGGCTTTACTGCCTTCAAAAGGACCAACAACGCCTGCAGCTTCTAATTCATCAATTATTCTACCAGCTCTGTTGTATCCAATCTTCATTCTCCTTTGTATGTTTGATGTAGAACCAGTTTGTTGACTGACTACCAAACGAGCAGCATTGTCAAATAGTGCATCTCTATTGTCTAAATCTGCATCATTTCCTGTTCCTTCAGTATCCCCAACATATTCTGGTAATAAATAAGCTTCTGGATACGCTCGTTGACTACCAATAAAATCACATATTTTTTCTACTTCAGGAGTGTCGATAAAAGCACATTGTAAACGAGTTAAATCATTTCCTGTAGAAATAAGCATATCTCCTTTTCCAATTAATTGATCAGCACCACCTGCGTCTAAAATAGTTCTAGAATCAATCCTGGAAGTAACCCTGAAAGCAGCTCTAGCAGGGAAATTTGCTTTAATAATACCTGTGATTACATTTACAGAAGGTCGTTGAGTTGCAACAATCAGGTGAATTCCAATAGCTCTAGCTAGTTGAGCGAGTCTAGATATTGGAGTTTCAATTTCTTTTCCTGCTGTCATAATTAAATCAGCAAATTCATCAATTACCAAAATAATATATGGTAAATATCTATGTCCTTCATTCGGATTTAATTTTCTGGCAACAAATTTTGCATTATATTCTTTTAAGTTACGGCACATAGCATTTTTTAATAGATCGTACCTTTGGTCCATTTCAATGCAAAGTGAATTTACCGTATTTACTACCTTTTTTGTATCGGTAATAATCGCTTCTTCAGTGTCTGGTAGTTTTGCTAGAAAATGTCTTTCAATTTTATTGAATAGAGTAAGCTCTACCTTCTTTGGGTCAACCAATACAAATTTTATTTGAGATGGATGTTTCTTGTAAAGTAAGGAAGCAAGTATAACATTCAGACCTACAGACTTTCCTTGTCCTGTAGCTCCAGCCATAAGTAGATGAGGCATCTTAGCTAGATCTACTACAAAAGTTTCGTTTGATATGGTTTTTCCAAATGCAATTGGTAAGTCCATATTGCTGTTCTGAAATTTATCAGATTTCAGAACAGTACTCATAGATACTGTTGTAGGGTTTTGGTTTGGGACTTCAATACCGACAGTTCCTTTTCCAGGTATTGGCGCAATGATACGGATTCCTTCAGCAGCTAAACTTAGAGCAATATCATCTTCTAAGTTTTTTATTTTTGCAATACGAATTCCGGCTTCTGGTACAATTTCATAAAGAGTAATTGTAGGGCCAATAGTTGCAGAGACTGATGTAATTCCAATATTATAGTTTCCTAAAGTATCTACAATTCTTTGTTTGTTAGCTTCTAATTCTTCTTTATTTATATTTATTTCTCCACTTCCATAATCATTTAGCAAATCTATATTTGGAAATTTGTAAGATGATAATTCAAGAGTAGGATCGTAATTTCCTAATTCTTTTAGTTTTTCCTGAATTTCAGAATTATCTAGTTCCTCTTCTTCTGTCAATTCAACTATATTTATATTTACATCATCATTTTCTGTTTTCTCTTCTACTTTTTTAGTCTCTTTTGGAAGTACAGCTTCTTTTACTTTTAGCTTCTCTTCAGAATCAGATGTTGGTAAAGGCGCTGGTGTTGGATTGTTTGTTTTTTTAACATTATTTATACTCTTCTCTGGTTTTAACTTATTAATAAAATCAATAATCTTTTGTGGAGTGATGTTGAATCGTAGAGTTATGAAAATAAGAAAAGTAATAATAATTAAAAGTGTCGTTCCGATACTTCCTAAAAGCAAAACTAAAAGTCCAGTAGACTCTAATCCTACTTCTCCAGCAAATATTTGAGATTTAAAAAAGTGATAAATAAAAACAGGGATCCAAATTAACCCCCAAATAGATTCTCGTATATATTTTTTTAATGAAATAATATTATATCCTAACAGTTGTAATCCTGAAAACAACAAAAAACCTGGAATAAAAAATGCAGAAATGCCGAAACCACTATGTACAAATAGAAAAGAAAATATAGCTCCAAATTTACCTAGTGAATTTTGTGTTTGTATTCCTGAATCTGTTAAAATAGAAATCCAGGAATTTTCTTTACCTGCTATAAATGAGAAGTCTTCTTTCCAAGTAAAAAAGAAAGAAGTAAAAGAGATAAAAAAGTAAAGAGCAAATAATAAAAAGAGAAATCCAAAAACTTTTTGATTGTTTTTGTTTTTAAAAAATGATATAAAATCTTTCCATCCCTTTCCTTTAGATGAGTTAGTTTTTTTCTTTGCCATAATCTTCTCAAAAATACACATACTATCTTTAATGACAATTTTTATTATTTTTACATATTAGCAGTTGTTTGTTAATAAACTAGAGTGTCTAAATCTTAAAAAAATCTATTTAAAATTAAATAAAAACGTACGAATACTTAAGTTTGCAGGAAATTATGATAGAACTTAATATACACAACGAATCTTCAGAATTAGAAATTGTTATTTTGGGTCTTCCTGATTCTTTTGGAGACACACCAAAACTAGAGAAATGCTATGATCCAAAATCAAAAGAACATGTTATTGCGGGCACTTTTCCTTTACAAGTAGATGTCACAAAAGAGATAAGTGAGTTTTTATCGGTTTTAAGAAAATATAATGTAAAAGTTATTAGACCAGAAAATACAGATGGATTGAATCAAATTTTTACGCGTGATATTTCTTTTGTAATTGAGAATAAATTTATTATTCCGAATATAATTGAGGAAAGACTTGATGAAATAAAAGCAATTTCATCAATCATTAGTGAGATTCCAAAGCAAAATATTCTAAGAATGCCTCAACAATCAAGAGCAGAAGGGGGAGATGTTATGCCATGGAATGAGTTTATATTTGTAGGTTATTCGGAAGAAGAAGATTTTAATAGATATAGAGTTGCAAGAACAAATAAAGAAGGAGTTCAGTTTTTAGAAAAGGAGTTTCCTAATAAAAAGGTAAGGGCATTCGAACTGAAGAAATCTGATGAGAACCCAAGAGAAAACGCTTTGCATTTAGATTGTTGTTTTCAACCACTTGGAACAAGAAACGCGATAATGTATAAGAATGGCTTTAAAAATAATGAGGATGTAGATTTCTTGATAAATTTGTTTGGAGAGGAAAATATTATTTTAATTAATCAGGAGGAAATGTATAATATGAACTCAAATATTTTCTCTATTTCTGAAAATATTGTAGTTTCGGAGAAAGGATTTACAAGACTTAATACAGAATTAAGAAAAAGAGGATTTATTGTAGAAGAGATACAATATTCTGAGATTGCAAAAATGGAAGGATTACTGAGATGTTCTACAATGCCATTAAAGAGAAAATGAAACAAATAATAAATACAATTTTGATGATACAGCCAGTTGCTTTCCGCTATAACGAGCAAACTGCTGTAAATAATTATTATCAGCAAGTTTTGGATGGATTATCTTCTGATCAAACACAAAAGAACGCTCTTCTTGAGTTTAATAATTTTGTAGGTAAGCTAAGAAATAAAGGTATTGATGTTATTATTGTAGAGGATACTAAAACTCCAGATACTCCTGATTCTATTTTTCCTAATAATTGGGTTTCTTTTCATGAAAGTGGGAATGTCGCTATCTATCCTATGTGTGCAGAAAACAGAAGAGATGAAAGGAGAGAGGATATTTTTGATATTTTATCAGATAATTATAATTTTGAAATAAATTATATAAAAGATTTTACTGAATTTGAAGATCATGATAAATATCTCGAAGGAACTGGCAGTATGGTCTTGGATAGAGAAAACAAAATGTGTTATGCAGCAATTTCTGTAAGAACGGATGAGCAAGCTGTTTTACAATGGTGTGATGTTTTTGATTACACTCCCGTTTGCTTTACTTCAAATCAGGATGTAGATGGAGAAAGAAGGGAGATTTATCATACAAATGTGATGATGTGTGTAGCTGATAAATATGCAATTATTTGTTTGGAAACTATAGATGATAAGGATGAAAGAAAATGGATTAAGAGTACTTTAGAAGAAACTGGAAAAGAAATAATTGAGATTACGGAAGAACAGAAAAACAGATTTGCAGGTAATATGTTGCAACTTATGGGAGATAAAAAATATCTAGTTATGTCGAAATCTGCTCATGAAAGTTTAACAGAAGACCAAATAGAAAGAATAGAAAAATATAATCCTATTATATCAAGTTCATTGGATACTATAGAATCTTGTGGTGGTGGTAGTGCCAGATGTATGATGGCAGAAGTATTTTTGCCAAAACAGAAATAATGATAGAAGAAATTTTATATACTGAAATTGAAAAATGTTTGTCAGAATTATATTCTGCAGAGAAACAGGATATTCAATTTCAGAAAACAAGAAAAGAATTTGAAGGAGATGTTACTTTAGTTGTATTCCCACTAATTAGATCATCTAAAAAGGGTCCTGAAGAAACTGCAGAGGAAATTGGAAATTATCTGAAGAAAGCAGTTTCGGAGGTGGATGGTTTTAATGTGGTAAAAGGATTTTTAAACTTAAGTATTTCTTCTGATTTTTGGTTAAATCAGTTTATAGAAGCATATAAGATAGAAGATTTTGGTATTGTAAAAGTAGATGCAGCTGCTCCTACTTATTTAGTGGAATATTGTTCCCCGAACACTAATAAGCCTTTACATTTAGGACATATCAGAAACAATCTTTTGGGTTATTCGGTTGCAGAAATCATTAAAGCCTCTGGTAAGAATGTAAAAAAGGTTCAGATTATAAACGATAGAGGGATACATATTTGTAAATCTATGATAGCTTGGCAAGATTATGGTAATGGAGAAACTCCTGAATCTTCTGGTTTAAAGGGAGATCATTTAGTTGGAAAATATTATGTAGAATTTGATAAACATTATAAAACTGAAATAGAAGAATTAGTTTCTTCTGGTATGGAGGAAAAACGAGCAGAAAAAGAGGCTCCTATATTTAAAAAGGCACAAGAGATGCTACTTAAGTGGGAAGCAAAAGATGTTGAGGTAAGATCGCTTTGGGAGAAAATGAATAGCTGGGTATATTCTGGATTTGATGTGACTCACAAAAGATTGGGTGTAGATTTTGATAAAAACTATTACGAAAGTAACACCTATTTACTTGGAAAAAAAGTTGTTGAAATTGGTTTGGAGAAAGGTGTTTTTTATAAGAAAGAAGATGGTTCAGTTTGGATTGATTTATCAGATGATGGTTTAGATGAGAAGATTATATTACGTTCGGATGGAACGGCTGTTTATATGACTCAAGATATTGGGACGGCTATACAACGACATGAGGATTTTGGATTTTCTAATATGGCCTATACTGTAGGTAATGAGCAAGATTATCATTTTAAAGTTTTGTTTTTAATATTAGATAAATTAGGATATGATTGGGCAAAAAGTTGTTATCACCTTTCGTATGGTATGGTAGATTTACCTACTGGAAAAATGAAATCTAGAGAAGGAACGGTGGTAGATGCAGATGACTTGATGCAGGAAATGGTAGATACTTCAAAATCTATTGCTAAGGATTTAGGGAAGTTAGAGGGGATGTCCGAAAAACAGGCTGATGAGTTGTATGAAATAGTTGGTTTAGGAGCTCTAAAATATTTTATGTTGAAAGTAGATCCGAAAAAAAGAATGATGTTCGATCCGAAAGAATCTATTGATTTTAACGGAAATACAGGACCTTTTATACAATATACTTTTGCTAGAATTCAGTCGCTTATTGTGAAATATAATTCTGAAATATCAGAGATAAAGTTGGTGGATATAAATAAGGAAGAACAAACTTTAATAAAACATATCTTAGATTTTCCATCTGTAATTCAGGAGGCGGCTACAAATTATAGCCCTGCTCTTATTGCAAATTATACTTATGAATTGGTGAAAGAGTACAATTCTTTTTACCAGAACACACCGGTATTAAATGCAGAAAATAAAGATGTAAAAATATTTAGAGTTGCTCTTTCTGAGACAGTTTCTTCTGTTGTGAAAAACTCTATGAAACTATTAGGGGTGGAGGTTCCAAACCAGATGTAGTTAAGAAATTTTCTTATTTCTTTCTTCTCTTTTTTTCCTCAATAATATTTGTAAGTTCTCTACTCATTTGCCCTGCAATAGAAGTGTTTTCTTTTGCTCTTCTTATTAGGTAAGGAAGTACATCTTTTACCGGTCCATATGGTACATATTTTACTACATTAAATCCTTTTTTAGCTGCATTGTATGATATATGATCGCTCATACCTAATAATTGAGAAAAATAAACTCTTTTATCATCTTTTGAAATATTATATTTTTCTAGTAAGTCTACTAATAAGATAGAACTTTCTTCATTATGAGTTCCAGCACAAACGGAAACAATGTCTATATTTTCGATACATAACGTAAGTGCTTGGTTATAATCTAAATCAGTATTTTCCTTTTTTAAATGAACAGGGCATTTATAAGCTTCTTTTTTTGCTCTATCTATCTCTTGTTCGTGATAAGCGCCTCTTACTAATTTTAATCCGATAAAGAATTCTTCTTCTCTGGCAGTTATTAAAATATCTTCCAAATATTTCACTCTATCATGTCTATATAATTGTAGGGTATTAAATATAAAAACTTCTTTTTGGTTGAATTTTTTCATCATTCTGATGGCAATTTCATCTATTGCATTTTGTATCCAACTTTCTTCTGCATCAATAAAAACGGGTACTTTGTTCTCGGAAGCTGTTTTACATATATTTTCTATTCTATTTTCAAAATCAGATTGTTCCAATTTTTCATTTTCTGATAGTTCCGAATTATTACTGATCTTTTCTAATAATGAGAATCTAGCCAAACCTGTAGGTTTAAATACCGAGAAAGGAATACTACTTTCCATATTCGCCTTTTTTATAGAAGCAATGGTTTCATTCATAGCTCTATTAAAATCTTCTTTAGTCTCTTTTCCTTCAGCAGAAAAGTCTAAAATAGTTCCAATATGAGCTTTCCAAAGTTTGTCAATTGTCTTCTGACTATCTTCTATTGTTGTTCCACCACAAAAATGTTTGTAAACCGTAGCTTTTATTAGACCTGAAATTGGCAACTTAAAGAACAATGCAATTTTCACAAATACAGTTAATGTTTTCGAAATGAAAGGATTACTTATAGTTTTAAAGAGAAAATAGGCTCTACTTAAATCCTTATCTGTTTTATCTTTAAAAGCAACTTTTGTATTATCAAACATTGTTATTGTAATGGGTTGACGCAAAAATAAATATTTAGTTGAAGAACATTATGTTCTATCTTTTATTAATTTGATAATTTTCTACTAATATTTAATCCATCTCTTACAGGAAGTAAAACAGTTTCTACTCTTTTATCAGACAATACTTTTTTGTTGTAGTTATGCAGAGCCATCGTTTCTTCATCTTTATTTTCTTCTGTAACCTTTCCACTCCATAAAACATTATCTGCAATTATATACCCTCCAATATCCATTTTATTTATTATCAAATCAAAATAGTTAGAATAATTTTCTTTGTCAGCATCAAGAAATGCTAACTGAAATTTATCGTTTAATTGTGGGATGACTTCCACCGCATTTCCTATATGTTGTATAATATTTTCTTTGTAGTCAGATTTGTCAAAATATTTTTTTGCTACTGATGTGTATTCTTCATTTATATCTAAAGTATGAATTTTTCCATTTTCTTTTAGTCCTTCTGCCATGCATAAAGCCGAATAACCCGTATATGTTCCTACTTCTATAATATTAGTAGGATGTATCATTTTACTTATCATTGACAAAACCCTACCTTGTAAATGACCAGACAACATCCGTGGAATCATAACATTTGCCCAAGTTTCTCTATTTAGATCAGATAATAATTTAAGTTCTTTTTCAGTGTTTTCTAATGAATAACTACTTATTATTTCTGGTAAAAACTCCATAATATTTTGGTATAAAAAAAGCCACTATATAGTGGCTTTTAAATGATTAGATAGATGTATTATTTCTTAGAATCAGTAGATTTAGATTTTGAACATCCTGAAGATTTCTTCGTACAACAAGATTTTTTATCAGCAGTCTTATCTTTAGAACAACAAGCTGATTTTTCTTTTCCTTTACTACATTTAGTTTTACTTTTTGAACAAGCTGCTTTTTCTTCTTTAGAGCATTTTGTTTTAGATTTAGAACAACAAGATTTCTCTGATTTTGAACATTTTGTTTTAGATTTAGAACAAGATTTCTTCTTTTTTCCATTGCAACAAGTTCCTTTTGCTTTGTTTTCACAAGTTTCATCACATATTTTCCCTGTTTTGCTGCAGATTTTCTCTGTTTTACTCTCTACTGTCTCTTCAGTAGCAACTTTTTCTTCAGTAGTAGTTTGTGCGTTTATATTAGTGATTCCTATGAATAGGAACGATAATAATACAATTGATAGTTTTTTCATTTTATGATTTGTTTTAATTAAAAATTCTGACAAATATACTAAATATTTATAAAACTTAGAAGACTAGTAAGTAGCAATTACCGATTGTCCTGATTTTACTACTTCATTCATTTTTACATTTATCTTTGTTCCTATTGGTAAAAAAACATCAACTCTAGAACCAAATTTAATAAATCCGTACTCATCACAAGATGTAGCTACATCTCCTTTTTTTGCATAAGTAACAATTCTTCTGGCAACAGCTCCTGCTATTTGTCTGAACAGAATTGATATTTTATCGTTTTTTACAACTACTGTACTTCTTTCATTTAGTAATGATGATTTTGGGTGCCATGCTACCAAATATTTACCTGGATGATATTTTGTGTATTCTACCTCTCCCGAGATAGGGTATAACTGATTATGTACATTTAAAGGTGACATAAAAATGCTTACTTGTATTCTTTTGTCTTTATAGAATTCTATTTCTTCTGTTTCTTCAATTACTACAACTTTTCCATCACATGGAGAGTAAACAGTTCCATCCTTTCTTTCTAGTTCTCTATTTGGCTTTCTGAAAAAATATACCGACATTACAAACAAGAAAGAAGTAAGTGAAGTAATAAAATATGCAAGATATTCATGAGGATAGATATGCACTAGATAATTTAATAAAGCAAAAATTATAATTTCGTTTCTTAATATCTTATAACCTTCTTTGTGTATTGTCATTTATATAAGTTTATTAATATATAAAGTATAGGAATGCTAATCATAAAAGCATCCATTCTGTCAAGTATTCCCCCGTGTCCAGGGATAAAATTTCCAGAATCTTTTACTCCAGCTTCTCTTTTGTAATGGGACTCTATAAAATCTCCTATAGTTGCTGTAAAAGGTAAAATTATACTCATGATTATGATTAGTGGCAGTTTAATAGATGAAAAATCAAAATAAATATCAAAATAATTATAAGTGATATAGGATGCAATTATTGTGAAGATAAAACCACCAAAAAATCCTTCCCATGATTTTTTTGGAGAAACAGATGGTAAGATCTTATGTTTTCCAAATTTAACACCTACTAAATATGCAAATGTGTCAAATGTCCAAGTGAGAATAAATATAAATAGAATTAGTTCTGTATCAATTTTATGTATTAAAGATAAAGGAATTATTACATACAAATAAGATATGAAAGATGTTTTCCCTTTTCTTAGTTTATACATTTCGTATAGAGAAAGTAAAAGGATTAGAAAAAATAGAATATGGAAAGTTCCTTGAAAGGAAGTTCCGAACCACATAATAGCAACATAAACTGCACCAGAAAGAGCTCTCTTAAGAGTTTTGTTCATGGTATATATCTATTATTTCTTTACTCTTTTCCATATCAGTATTTTTCATATAGAGTTCTATATTCCCAAATATAGTATAGGAGGAATCTTTTTTATTGATAGCTACTGATTTAATGTTTTTCTCCTCCAGAAGTTGAATAAATAAATCTACCAGATTAGGGTTTTCTGAAACAAATATCTTATCCCAATTCCTTTCCACTTTTTTTATTGGGTTTTGTTGTTTCTTTTTTTGAAGAATTTTTGTCCATTTCATTTAGCTTTTCTTCCTCATAGTTCTTCCACTTCCTTTCTCCAAAAATACTTTCTAGGTCTGATTTAAAAATTACTTCATTTTCTAACAATGAAGTTGCTAGTTTTTCTGTTTTATCTTTATTTTCTATAAGTATTTTCTTAGCTCTTTCATATTGATTTTCCACAAGTCTTGTTACTTCTTCATCTATTATTTTAGATCTTTCTTCAGAATAAGGCTTAGTAAACCCATTATTTTGTCCTGAAGAATCATAATAACTGATGTTCCCAATTTTATCGCTCATTCCGTAAATAGAAATCATAGCATAAGCTTGTTTTGTTACTTTTTCTAAATCAGATAAGGCACCTGTCGAAATTTTTCCAAAAAATATTTCTTCTGCAGCTCTTCCTCCAAGCGCAGCACACATTTCATCTAATAATTGCTCAGTAGTTGTAAGCTGTCTTTCTTCTGGAAGATACCATGCTGCTCCTAAGGATTTACCTCTTGGAACAATAGTTACTTTTACCAGAGGAGATGCGTACTCCAACATCCAACTAACTGTTGCGTGACCTGATTCATGAAATGCAATTGTTTTCTTTTCAATAGGAGAGATAATTTTAGATTTCTTTTCCATACCACCAATAATTCTATCCATAGCATCTAAGAAATCTTGTTTCTCTACTTTTTTCTTGTTTTTTCTAGCAGCTATTAAAGCTGACTCATTACATACATTTGCAATGTCAGCTCCAGAGAAACCAGGAGTTTGACGAGCAAGGAAATTTACATCTATATTTTTATTTAATGTAAGAGGTTTTAGGTGAACTTCAAAAATCTCTTTTCTTTCTACTAAATCTGGTAAATCAACATAAATTTGTCTGTCAAATCTTCCAGGTCTCGTAAGTGCTTTATCTAATACGTCTGCTCTGTTAGTGGCGGCCATTACTATTACACCTGTATTTGTCCCGAACCCATCCATTTCAGTTAATAACTGATTTAGAGTGTTCTCTCTTTCATCATTACCTACATTAATGTTGTTTTTGCCTCTAGCTCTACCAATTGCATCTATTTCGTCAATAAAAATAATGGATGGAGATTTTTCTTTAGCTTGATTAAATAGATCCCTTACTCTACTAGCTCCAACACCAACAAACATCTCTACAAAATCAGATCCTGAAAGTGAGAAAAATGGAACTTTTGCTTCTCCAGCAACTGCTTTTGCAAGTAAAGTTTTTCCTGTTCCTGGAGCTCCAATAAGTATGGCCCCTCTAGGTATTTTTCCTCCAAGTTTTGTGTATTTCTCTGGAGATTTTAAAAAATCTACAATCTCCGTAATTTCTTCTTTTGCACCTTCTAATCCTGCAACATCATTAAAGGTGACTGAAACATCTTCTTTGTTAATTAATCTAGCTTTTGATTTTCCAATATTAAAAATTTGGCCACCGCCTCCTCCAGCTCCACCGCTCATTCTCTTCATAATAAAGAACCAAATTCCAATAAATATAGCAAGTGGTAAAATCCAACTTAATATTTCTCCAAACAATTTACTTTCTTCTCTAGCTCCTATTTCTACTACATAATCATTCGTTTGTTTTTCTCTAATCTGCTCTTTTATATCTTTTATATCAGTAACTATAAATATCAATTTAGGCGCTTTTTCACTGATATTGTTTAATTCTACTTCAGCATAATTAGAATTTGTTACAAATGTTACTTTCTTTACCTCTTGATTCTCTACTTTTTTAAGGAATTCAGTTTCGGACACCTCTTCTGCTGAATTAGTAGATGTAAATTGAAGTCCTAAGAAAATTAAGGCAATAATTCCGTAAATCCAATTAATTTTAAATCCACCTCCAAATAGTAAGTTCTTTTGTGGTTCTTTTTTATTTGATGTTTTCTTTTTTTGCATCTGTTATTAATTTTCTATTGTTCTTATTTCGGCATCACCCCACAAATCTTCTAATCTGTAAAATTCTCTTGTTTCTTCCTGAAAAACATGAACTACAATATCAGAATAATCTATTAAAACCCATTCAGAAGTATTTAACCCTTCTATATGCCATGGTTTCTCTTGTATTTCTTTTGATACATTTTTTTTAACACTATCAGCAATTGAAGAAACATGAGTGTTGGATGTTCCGCTACAAATTACAAAATATTTACAAACTGCTGTTTCAACTTTTTTTAAATCTAAAATCGATGTATCTATTCCTTTTACTTCATGAATTCCCTCAATAATTGTTTCTAATAAGATGTCCGAAACATCTAATTTTCTTTTGCCCATACTTTTTTTTAATTAAGCGAATGCAAAAGTAATAATTTGTACCGATATTAGCACCTTATTTATGAAAGGAGTATTTAGAAATAATATCATTCATTTTAAGGAGGTAGAATCAACAAATCTACTAGCATTAAGTATGATAGAAGAGAATACAACACCCTTACCTTTTGTTATTACAACTGATTTTCAAACTTTAGGAAAAGGTCAGATGTCAAATAAATGGGATTCTGAAAATGGAAAGAATTTATTGATGAGTGTTGCAATAAATACAGATATTAAAATAGAAAATCAATTTATTTTAAATGTTATTTCGTCACTCTCGGTATTAGATTTGTTGGAGGATTTGAATCTAGAAAACTTATCTGTAAAATGGCCAAATGACATCTTGGTTGGAAAGAGAAAAATCTCAGGTGTTTTAATACAAAATAAACTTTTATCAGACACAATAAAAAGTGCTGTTATAGGAGTCGGATTAAATATTAATCAGAGTAATTTTACTACCTTTAAAAGAGAAGCGACATCTGTAAACAATGAAAATATAACTAATTTATCTATTTCAGAGATTAGTGATAGACTATTATATTTTTTGGAGTTTAGATTTTCCAAATCTGATAATGAGAATTGGAAAGATTATTCTAAAAAGTTGTATTTAAAAGATAAAGTAGCTCCTTTTGAGATTGAAGGAAAAAAACAAATGGGAATTATCAGAAAAGTTGATAAAACTGGAGAGTTAGTTTTGGAAACAGAAGATTCTATCAGAAATTTTCAGATGAAGGAAATAGAATTCTTGATTTAAAGAGTTCTTAGTTTATCAGAAAGTACATTCAGAAAATTAGTAATTGGTTTTTCAACCATCATTTTCATCATCATATTTAATTCAGCATCTACTTCTAATCTTGCTTGGCACTTTTCTCCGCAATTTGTAATAAAACAATTTAAAGAAAATGCAACAGGACTATCGGTAGCGGAGAGTCTAATTTTAGAGAATGGAGTTTTTTCAGAAAGAAATAATTTCAGTTTAGGCATTCCTTTCATTTTAAAGGAACAACTATTTGTATCAGATTCAAAATCTTCTATTTCTGGAGGCATTATCTCTTTCAGATTATTTAAATCAGATAGCTTGTTGTAAAGTTGCTCTGCACTTAGGTTTTCTACTACTATTTCAGGGCCTTTAAATGTTGACATATTTTATTTTTTCCAAACAGAAGGGTCTTTCCTCCAATCTTTTAGGATAGACATCTCTGTTTCTGTAATATAATTTGATTCTACTGCTTGTGGTAACATATGGTTGTAATCGCAA
>JABHQB010000001.1 GCA_018695965.1 Flavobacteriales bacterium
AATTCTGTAGAATGTGGTGACCTCCCATGATTTCTTAAATCAACTAGGTGAACTTTACAATATTTGGAAAATTGTTTACCAAGCGTATTCCAATTATCACTCATCCCAAAAAGCCCATGAATTATTATTAAATCTTTTCCTTTATCCCCATATTTTTTCGAATGTAATTTCATTTACAATAGTCGTTTATACATTTGTATTGCATTTTCTAGTCCTAAATAAAGCGCATCACTAATAAGCGCATGCCCAATAGAAACCTCAGCCAAATTAGGGATTTCTTTAGCAAAATATTCCAGATTCTCTAAACTCAAATCGTGCCCTGCATTTATTCCAAGTCCTAATTCTGTTGCTTTTTTTGCAGCTTCAACATAAGGAGCAATTGCCTTTTCTTTATTAGAAAGATAATTTGTAGCATAATCTTCTGTGTAAAGTTCTATCCTATCCGTTCCACACTTTTTTGCTCCTTCTATCATCTCTATTTTCGGATCTACAAAAACAGACGTTCTAATTCCTTTTTCCTTAAAAATACTAATTATCTCTTTCAGATAATCCTGAAATTTTACAGTATCCCAACCCGCACAAGAAGTAATAACATCTGGTCCGTCAGGCACTAATGTAACTTGCTCAGGATTTACTTCCAACACCATATTAATAAAATCCTTAGATGGGTATCCTTCTATATTAAACTCAGTACTTATAATTGGTTTAATATCGTAAACATCCTTTCTTGTAATATGTCTTTCATCTGGCCTAGGGTGAATAGTAACTCCATCGGCTCCAAACTTTTGACAATTTATCGCTGCTTCCACCACATTCGGACTTTCTCCTCCTCTAGCATTTCTGATAGTAGCTATCTTATTTATATTTACACTTAATTTTGTCATCTATATTTCAAGCAAAAGTATAAAAATTGTAAGTTTGCCCTATGAAAGCAGTAAAACTTATTTCTTCTTCAATTATTTCTCTACTTCCGGATGATGATGGGAACAGAGCTTTAGAGCTTATGAATCTCTATAGAGTCAACCATTTAGCGGTGGTGAAAAATGATTTTTATTTGGGAGTAGTTTCTGATAAAGAGATAAATAATTGGAACTCAGCAGATGAGTATATTGAAGAACATTTGCCAAATTTAGCCTCTCCTCATGTAATTTACAATCAACATTTATTCGATATTATTGAGGTTTTAGAAAAAAATAACCTTTCTGTAGTTCCTGTTCTGGATGAAAACAAACAATATAAGGGAGTTATCACTAACCGAAAATTATTATATACTATAGCAAACTCTGCTGCAATACAATCTGTAGGTGGAGTCATTGTTTTACAAATGAATCATAACGACTATTCTCTAACTGAAATATCAAATATTATTGAAAATAATAATGCTAAAATTTTGAGTACTTATGTTACTTCTACACCAGAAAGTACCAAAATGGAACTTACCATAAAAATCAATAAAACTGAAATTACTCCTATAATTAAAGATTTAGAAAGATATGAATATAGTATTATTGCATCTTACAAAGAAGATGATGAAGACGTTGATTTCTTAGAAAGATACGAACAATTAATGAGATTCTTAAATCCGTAAGACTCCCTCAGTTTTTTATATATCTTTGTAAAATAATTTAATCCCTGATTAAAATGAAAATAGCACTTTTCGGAAACGAATTTCCTTCCAATTATATCAAGTACATCAATCATCTTATCACTAAATTAGAATCAGAAAATGTAGAGTTAATTATACAGCATAAATTTCATGATTTTCTGCAAGATTCTATTAATTTTTCTGAAGAAACAAAAACTTTTGAAAGAATTACATCTGATGAGAATATTGATTTTCTCTTTTCAATTGGTGGAGATGGAACTCTACTAAAAGCTGTTACATATGTTAGAGAAAGTAACATCCCAATTTTAGGAATTAATACAGGAAGGTTAGGATTTATTTCTAGTATTTCTACCGATCAAATTGATGTTGCAGTTGACAATGTTCTAAAAGGAGAATACAAAATAAGAAGCAGAACTGTACTTCAATTAGAAACAGAAAATAATTTTTTTGGAACAACCAACTTTGCACTAAATGAAGTTGCTATTGTAAAAAAAGATACTTCTTCTATGATAAGGATTGATGCTTTTATTGATGATGAATTCCTTAATTCTTATTGGGCAGATGGTTTGTTAATTTCTACTCCTACTGGTAGTACAGGATACTCACTAAGTTGCGGGGGTCCTATTATTCTACCAGGAACAGAAAATATAATTATAGCTCCTATTGCTCCACATAATTTAAATGTTCGTCCTATCATTATAAATGAGAAAAGATCTATCCGATTAAAAGTTGAAGATAGAGATCAACTTGCCCTAGTTTCTTTAGACTCTCGATCTAGAGCGTTTGATTCATCTTTAGAGTTAATAATAAAGAAAGCAGACTTCAAAATAAATCTGATAGAACCTAAGGATAGTTCTTTTATTTCTACCATCAGAAATAAGTTAATGTGGGGTTCAGATAAAAGGAATTAGTTTTTGGAGTAAAAAAAACTTCATTTTAAGTATATTTGCTGATAATATTTTAAAAATTATGAAAAATACAAATACAAAGAATATTTTTACTAGATTTAATAAGATCCTTTTATCTATTATTTTTATCATATCATCTTCTATAAATATTTTTGCTCAGTATGAACCAAATAAGGAATTTGGTGTTTTAGGTGGAGCAGGATACTATATAGGAGATATGAATAGTACTCATTTTAACAACCTCCATGTGGCTGGTGGTCTTACCTATCGGGTAAATTTTGACAGAAGGTTTTCTTTTAAATCATCTGCACTTTACACAAATATTTATGCAGATGATGCTAATAGTTCTGATCCAATAAAGAAAAATAGAAACTTACATTTTAAATCAGATATTATTGAACTTTCTGGTCAAGTAGAATTTAATTTTCTCCCATATGAAACAGGTAACTCTCTTTATAGTTGGAGTCCATTTGTTTTCATAGGAGCTGCTATTTATAATCATAATCCTAAGGCAGAAGCTTCAGATGGTCAATGGTACGATTTGCAAAATCTGGGAACAGAAGGTCAGGGCACAACTTCCTTTCCTAATAGAAAGAAATACGCTATTACTCAACTTTCTATGCCATTTGGAGGGGGAGTGAAAATTGGTGTTTCACCGAATTTTAATATTATTTTAGAATACGGAATACGAAAAACGTTTACTGATTATCTAGATGATGTAAGTATGACTTATGTTGGAAGTCCTTTCCCTACAGAATTTGATCTCCTAACAATGGAGCTTTCTGATAGAAGTTTAGACGGACCTCAAGCTGAAGGAATTGCAAGAGGAGATGAAACTAATAATGATTGGTATTCTTTTTCTGGAATTACGCTTTCTTTCAGGCTTCAAGGAAACACAAAAGGTTGCGACTACTAATTCCTCTTAATGTATAAAGATGAAATTGATACAGATAAGCTACCACAGCATGTAGCTATTACCATGGATGGAAATGGTAGATGGGCAAAAAGCAAAGGCAAATTCAGAGTTTTTGGACATCAAAGTGGTGTAAAAGCAGTTCGTGATACAGTAGAGGGAGCTGCTGAAATTGGACTTAAATATATTACTCTTTATGCTTTTTCTACAGAAAATTGGGACAGACCAAAGAGGGAAGTAAATGCTCTAATGAGCTTATTAGTTTCTACAATTAATAAAGAAACAAAAACTCTTTTAAATAACAACATTCGATTAGAAGCAATTGGAAATATTGAAGAACTTCCTAAAAAATGTCAATCAGAGTTGAAAGAAGCAATAGAGAAAACAAAGCACGGAAGCAGAACTACACTTATTTTAGCACTTAGTTATAGTAGTAGATGGGAAATAATTAATGCAATTAAACAAATTGTAAAAAATAAGGTGTCAGAGAAGAATATAAATGAAGAGTTATTTTCACAATATCTAACTACAAAAGGCGTTCCTAACCCTGAATTATTAATCAGAACTAGCGGAGAACAAAGGATAAGCAACTTTTTATTATGGCAAATAGCTTATTCCGAATTGTATTTTACGGATATTCTATGGCCAGAATTCAGAAGAGAAGACCTATTTGAAGCAATATATAAATTCCAACAAAGAGAAAGAAGATTTGGAAAAATATCAGAACAACTAAAAGAAAAAAATTGAAGAAATTAATAGCATTTTTAATCATAATTTTTATAGGAAATACTCTTACTTTCTCTCAAACAGATATTACCGATTATTCATCTCCAACTGAGTATACTCTCTCTGGAATTAGCGTAACTGGAATCAAATATTTGGATGAAAACACGCTAATTAGTATTAGCGGATTAAAACTAGGAGAAAAAATTCTAATTCCTGGAGAAGATATTTCTTTAGCAATAAAGAAACTTTGGAAACAAGGTTTGTTTTCTGATATTTCAATTGATATAATTAAGATTGAAGAGGAAAATATATTCTTAAATATTTCATTAAAAGAGCATTCAAAACTTGCAAAATTTAATTTTAAAGGGAAAATAAAGAAACACGATATTACAGAACTTAAAGAACAACTCAAATTGATGAGAGGCAAGGTTCTATCAGAGAATTTAATAAATAATTCAATCTATACAATTGAATTGTATTTTAAAGATAAGGGATACAACAACATAAAAGTGGATTATCAAATATCAGAAGATAAACAAGATATAAACTCCTCTATTATAACTTTTAATATTGATAAGGGAGAAAGAGTGAAAATCCGTGAAATAATTATTCATGGCAGAAATTTAAGAAAAAATAAGAAGAAAAATTTCTTTAACAAAGCGGATATGACTTATGCTCTATCTGACTTTACTGTAAGAAAAAAGATGAAAGAAACAAAAGAAAAAAAATGGTGGAGATTCTTTAAAGTTTCAAAATTTAATGAGGACAATCTTGAATCTGATTTAAATGCAATAATTGAAAAATACAACCAGAAAGGATACAGAGACGCTCGTATTCTACAAGATACAAATTACCTAAATCCTGATAATACTTTAACTATTGAAGTATGGATTTATGAAGGAGAACCTTATAAATTCCGAAACATCTCATTTGTTGGAAATACTATTTATACCAATGAAGAACTTTCTAGAATCCTATCTATTGAAAGTGGAGATATTTTTGACAAAACTGTATTAGATAGTAGAATCTACGGAAGTGCAACTGGGAACGATATTAGTTCATTATACTTAGACGATGGTTATTTGTTTTTTAACGCTACGCCTGTAGAAGTAGCTACCGAAAATAATGAAATTGATTTAGAAATCAGAATCAGAGAAGGACAACAAGCCAGAATAAACAAAGTAATTGTAAACGGAAATACTAAAACAAACGATCATGTAATAATGAGAGAAATCCGTACTAAACCTGGAGATTTATTTAAACGATCAGACATCATCAGAACGCAAAGAGAGTTAGCTGCATTAAATTATTTTAATCCAGAAACTTTAGGAAATATTGATATTGATCCGGATCAAGTAAAAAATACCGTAAATATTACTTATAATGTTGAAGAGAAATCTTCAGACCAATTAAATCTACAAGGAGGATGGGGAGGAGGTAGAGTGATTGGTACTCTATCATTTCAATTCACCAACTTTTCTACCAAAAATATTTTCAAACCACAATTATGGGATCCATTACCTTCTGGAGATGGTCAACAGTTTATGATTTCCGCATCTTCCAATGGAATATATTACCAAAATTATAGGCTTGCGTTTATGGAGCCATGGCTTGGAGGTAAAAAACCAACTTCATTAAGTGTGTCTTTATATAAAAATGTGTTTTCAAACGGACAAGATGGAGAAGAAAGAGAAAGAACTCAGATTACAGGAGTTACCATTGGTTTAGGTAAAAGATTACAAGTTCCTGACGACTTTTTTACATATAGTAATTCACTAGGATTTCAACAATATCATCTGGAAAATTCTCAATCATTTTTTAGTTTTACTGATGGAACAGCAAATGATCTTAACTTTAATGCCAATTTTGGAAGAAATTCTGTTGATCAACCAATCTATGCAAGAAGAGGTTCTCAATTTAGTTTAGATCTAAAACTTACTCCTCCTTATTCTCTATTTACAGGTGTTCCTACAATAGAGGACATTGTTTGTGATGAATGTAGCTCTCAGGAAAAAGAGGTCTTACTTGAGCAAAAATTGTATAAATTTATAGAATATTATAAATGGAATTTTAAATCCAAATGGTATTCTGCTTTTACAGATAAATTAGTTCTTGCAACTCGTATGGAGATAGGGTATTTAGGAATGTATAACAAAGGAGTTGGAGCTGCTCCTTTCGGAAGATTCTATCTAGGTGGAGATGGAATGAGCGGAATGGGATATCAGTTTGATGGTAGAGAATTAATCTCGTTAAGAGGTTATTCTAACAATTCTGTTTCTCCACAAACAGGAGGAACTATCTTTAACAGATATTCAGCAGAATTAAGATATGCAATTAGTCTTAATCCGACTTCAACTGTATATGCCTTAGGATTTTTAGAGGCTGGTAATGCTTGGGATAATTTTGATTACTTCAATCCATTTTCAGTTAAAAGATCTGTTGGTGTCGGGGTAAGAATTACCATACCAATGATGGGGCTTATGGGACTTGATTATGGTTGGGGATTAGATGAAATTCCTGGAAATCCAGATGCAAATATCGGACAGTTTCATTTTTCTATAGGACAAACTTTTTAAAATAAATAATTATGAAAACAACAAAAACACTATTCTTACTTATTGTAATTCTAATGACTTCAATAGGTACTTACGCACAAAAATTCGCTTATGTAGACTCAGATTATATTCTGTCAAAAATGACAGAATTTGCACAAGCCGAAGAAAAAATTGATGATTTTTCTAAAGAATGGCAATCTGAAATTGAATTAGCTTATGAAGAAGTAGAACAAATGTACAGAGACTACCAATCTGAGCAAGTATTACTTACGTCTGAAATGAAAACCAAAAGAGAAGAAGCTATTATGGAAAAAGAAAAATCTGTTCAATTATTGCAACAGAAATATTTTGGGAATAATGGAGATCTTTACAAGAAAAGACAAGATTTAATAAAACCAATACAAGATCGTATTTTTGATGCGGTACAACAATTAGCGGCCAGTAATAAATATTCTATTATTTTTGACGCTTCAAGTGATTTAATCATGTTGTATTCAAATCCAGACTTAGATAAGTCGGATAAGGTATTAGAATTGATGGGATACTAAACAGAAATTAAAAAAATAAAATGAAAAATAAAATGAAAAAATTAGCACTATTAGCAATATTCGGACTATTAACTTTAGGTTCTTCTGCTCAAAAATTTGGACACATTAACTACCAAGAATTGATTTCATTAATGCCAGAAAGGACATCTATGCAAACTACATTGCAAGATGAACTAAATGGGTTAGAGAGTCATTTAATGTCTATGCAGACTGAATATCAATCTATGGTAGAAGAGTTTAAAAATAATGAAGAAAGTTATGACGAGCTTACAAAACAAGATAAAATATCTGAAATTCAAGGATTAGAACAAAGATTAACCACGTTCCAGCAATCTGCACAAGCTTCTTTACAAGAAAAAGAACAAGAGTTACTACAACCTATATTAGAAAAAGCTCAAAATGCTATTGACGTAGTTGCAGAAAAAGGAAAATATACATATATATTAGATAGTAGTTCAGGTTTTATACTGTACTCAAAAGATAGTGAAGACATTCTAGAGAAAGTAAAGTTAGCATTAAAAATATAATCTATTCTTAAATATAAATCTTAGAAAAGCATCTTAATAAGATGCTTTTTTTATACCTTTAAATCATGAAAAATTCTCCAATTGGTATATTTGATTCTGGTATTGGTGGCTTAACGGTTGCTCATGCTCTAAAAGAGCAAATGCCAAACGAATCAATTATTTATTTTGGAGACACAAAACATTTGCCTTATGGTGAAAAATCTGAAGAATCAATAGTCAATTTTAGCACAAAAATCAGTAAGTTTCTTGTGAATCAAAATTGCAAAGCAATCGTTATTGCATGTAATTCTGCTTCTTCTGTTGCTTTTGATGTTGTAAAAAAAGAAGCTAAAAATATATCTGTATTTAATGTAATTGATCCTGTTATTAAAGAAGTAGTAAAAGTGTGTGCTGATTATAATATTGGCGTTATTGGAACAAAAGCAACAATTAAATCAAATGTATATGAGCATAAAATAATAAAATTATGCAATAGCTCAAAAGTATCTTCTTTAGCTACTCCACTACTTGCCCCAATGATTGAGGAAGGATTCATTAATGAGGATATTAGCCATACAGTAATTGCTAATTATTTATCCAATAAAAAATTAGCTAATATTGATCATTTGATACTTGCTTGTACGCATTACCCTCTAATTCATCAGGAAATTAAAGATTATTATAACGGAAAAGTAACTGTAATTGATTCAGCTAATATTGTTGCAAAGTACATTGCCAAACAACTTGAAGAAGATGATCTACTAAATACTAGAGAATTAACTGAACATCATTTTTATGTTTCTAACTACACTGAATCTTTTGAAAAAAGTGCTCGATTCTTCTTTCAGGAAGAAATACAATTAAAAGAAATTAATCCTCATTAATGTGACAACGAAAATACATCATATAATTATCCTCCATAATATTATATGTTAGTATTTTTGCTAATGTAAAAAATAAGATATGAATTATAGTATATATGTAGAAAGCACTCCAAATCCGGAGGTAATGAAATTTGTTTCGAACAGAATGCTTGCAGATAAAAGCTTAGAATTTTTAGATGCTTCCCAAGCAAAAAATATCCCACTAGCAAATGAATTATTTAAACTTCCTTTTATAAAAAGTGTCTTTATAAGTACAAACTTTGTGTCTATAAATAAAACAGAGAATGTTAATTGGGATGATATTGCACTTCAAGTCCGTTTGTATATTTCAGATTACCTAAACTCGATTGAGATTATAAATCACACCGATAATATTCAGTCAGAGCCAATTGAAGAAATACAGGAAGATTCAAAAGTAACAAATGAGAAAAGAGAATTTAATGGAGATGAGAGAGAAATTGCTGATATCTTAGATGAATATATTCGCCCAGCTGTTGAATCTGATGGTGGTGCAATAACTTTACATTCATATAAAGATGGTGTGGTTTCTGTAAATCTAAGCGGAGCATGTAATGGATGTCCATCCGCAACTATAACGTTAAATCAAGGGATTCAAGAAATTCTAAAACAAAAATTAGGAGATAAGATAAAAGAAGTTATTTCAAATAATAACTAATTAAAAAGGTCAGATAATTATCTGACCTTTTGTTTGTAAATTATTAAAATCTATTTAAGCGTGTAATCTATCTTTTTTTGCTAATAATTCTTCTTCTGATTCTACATGATCTTCATCATCAATACAGCAATCTACCGGACAAACTGCAGCGCATGCTGGTTCTTCATTAAACCCTTTACATTCAGTACATTTATCTGTAGCTATATAAAAGAATTCATCTGAAAACCCACCATCTTCTCTTTGTTCATCATCATCTACAGTAGTGCCATCAGAAAATTTCCATGCTTCGTCTGGTGCATAAATTGCAGTATTTGGACATTCCGGTTCGCATGCTTCACAATTGATACAATCATCAGTAATTCTAATTGCCATTATATTATTTTTTAATTATTATATTTAAGTTACAAAAATATAGATTTTTCTCTATGAAATTACATGTAAAAATAATTTATTATGAATCTAAATTACTTAAAAAAAAATGAAAAATAAGTTTATAAGTATAATTAAGGTTTGTACTTTTGTAATCACTAAATTTCCTCAAAATAAAAATGAAAAAAAATACAGAACCTATTGACTTAGAAAAGGTTGTGATTAAATTTGCAGGGGATTCAGGAGATGGAATGCAGTTTAGCGGAAATCAGTTTACTAATACATCAGCACTGTTAGGAAACGACTTATCTACTTTCCCAGACTATCCTGCAGAAATTAGAGCTCCTCAAGGTACTATCGCAGGAGTATCTGGATTTCAGATACATATTGGAAGTATTCATATAAACACCCCAGGAGATATTGCAGATGTATTAGTTGCTATGAATCCTGCTGCACTAAAATCAAATAGAAAATCTATTAAGAAAGGTGGAATAATTATTGTAAATATAGATTCTTTTACAAAAAAAGATCTTGAAAAAGCAGGATACGATAACTCACCTCTATCTGATAACTCATTAGATGAATTTCAAGTTATTGAAGCTCCAATAAGTAAGTTAACAAGAGAGTCTTTAAAAGATAGCAAGTTAAGTTCAAAAAGTATTAGCCAATCAAAAAATATGTTTGCTCTTGGTATTGTTTATTGGATGTTTAATCGCCCAATGACTCCTACTGAGAATTTTATTAATAAAAAATTCTCAGAAAAATCAGAAATAGCAAAAGGGAATATTAAAGTTCTTCATACTGGATATAATTTTGCAAATACTATTGAAGCTTTTTCTTCATCATATACAGTAAAATCTGCAAAGCTAGAAAAAGGGAGATATCGAAATGTTATGGGTAATCAAGCGATTGCATGGGGATTTATTGCAGCTTCTGAAAAATCTGGTAAAGAACTGTTTTTAGGATCTTATCCAATAACTCCTGCTTCTGATATACTTCATGAGTTAGCAAAATATAAAAATCTTGGAGTAAAAACATTTCAAGCTGAAGATGAAATAGCTGGAATTTGCTCTGCTATAGGAGCTAGTTTTGCTGGGAACCTTGGAATTACAACAACTTCAGGGCCTGGTTTTTCACTAAAAGGTGAAGCTTTGGGATTAGCTATAATGACAGAATTACCCTTAGTAGTAGTAGATGTACAAAGAGGAGGTCCTTCTACTGGTCTTCCTACAAAAACAGAACAATCAGATCTGATGCAAGCTCTTTATGGTAGAAATGGAGAGAGTCCAGCAGTTGTAATTGCATGCTCAACTCCATCAAATTGTTTTGACTGGTCATTTATGGCATCAAAAATTACTCTAGAATATAATACTCCTGTTATTTTACTTTCAGATGGATATTTAGGAAATGGATCAGAACCATGGAAAATAAAAACTATAAAAGACATGCCAGATATTACTCCTTTAATTGCAAAAGAAGGTGAGAATTATCAACCGTATTTAAGAGATAAGAAAACACTTGCTAGAAAATTAGCCATACCTGGCACGAAAGGATTAGAACATAGATTAGGAGGATTGGAAAAAGAAGATATTTCAGGTAATGTTTCTTATGATTCAGAAAATCATGAAAAGATGTGTAATATAAGATCTGAAAAAATAAAAAAAATATCAGAAATAATTCCAATTCAAGAGGTTTATGGAAAAACAAATGCTGATTTATTAGTTATTGGATGGGGAGGAACTTATGGATCTTTATATTCATCTGTAGATAATCTAATAAATGAGGGCAAGAGTATTGCGTTAACCCAATTTAATTACATTCATCCTCTACCAAAAAACACATTAGAGTTACTAAATAGATATAAAAAGATTGTAGTCTGTGAATTAAACTCTGGACAATTTGCTAATTATTTAAGGATGAACTTTCAAGGAATAATTTTTGAACAATATAATAAATTGCAAGGACTTCCTTTTACAACCTTAGAACTTGAATCTCATTTTAAAACTCTATTAGACTAGTAAATATGGAGAATTTAACAAAAAAAGACTTTACAAGCGACCAGGAAATTAGATGGTGTCCAGGATGTGGAGATTATGCCATATTAAATTCTATGCAAAAAGCTCTTCCAAATTTAGGAAGAAAAAAAGAAGAGTTTGTTTTTATCTCTGGGATAGGATGCTCCTCAAGATTCCCATATTACATGAATACTTATGGATTTCACAGTATTCATGGTAGAGCACCTGCTTTTGCAACTGGAATTAAATTAGCAAATCCAAATCTAAGTGTATGGCAAATTACTGGAGATGGAGATGCTTTAGCAATTGGAGGTAATCATTTTATCCATGCTCTTAGAAGAAATATTGATATTAATATTCTACTCTTTAATAATGAGATTTATGGACTTACTAAGGGTCAATTTTCTCCAACTTCTCAAAAGGGCATAAAAACAAAATCGAATCCACATGGAACTACAGATACTCCATTTTCTCCATCTGACTTGGCAATAGGATCACAATCTTCCTTCTTTGCAAGAGTTGTAGATACTAACCCAAGGTTAATGCAATCAATATTCGTAGAGGCAGAACAACATAGAGGAACATCCTTAATTGAAATATTACAGAACTGTGTTATCTTTAATGACAAAACTTTTGATGCTATTACTGGAAAAGATTTTAAAAAAGACGCTCAACTTATTTTAGAAGATGGTAAACCAATGATTTTTGGATCAGAGATGAATAAAGGAATTACTCTTAATGGATTAAAATTAGAAGTAGTTACTATTGGTGAAAATGGAGTGAAAGAAGAAGATGTTTTAGTTCATGACGCTAAAGAAGAGGATCCTACTCTGCATTCTATGTTAGCTCGTATGCAACCACCAGAATTTCCTGCGGCATTAGGAATTATACGAAGTGTTAAAAGAAAAACTTTTGACAGTGGAGTTCTTTCTCAAATAGAACACGAGAAAGAAAATTCTAAGTTTAAGACTATTGATGAAATTATAAACTCAGGAGATACTTGGGAAGTATAATACTAGCAATTAAGAATAGTTATATTATTATCTAGTAAATTTATATACTTAAGGTTTTTTTAATATCTCCCTCTAGTAAATAAGTAGTTGGATCTTCTAAATATTCTTTTACTCTACACAAGAACCCTACTGATTCTCTACCATCAATTATTCTGTGGTCATACGAAAGAGCTACATACATCATTGGTCTAATCATAACTTTACCATCAATCGCCATTGGTCGTTCTATAATATTATGCATTCCTAAAATTGCTGATTGAGGAGGGTTAATAATTGGAGTTGATAACATAGAACCAAATACTCCACCATTTGTAATGGTAAATGTACCACCTAACATTTCTTGAATCGTAATTTTACCATCTCTAGCTTTTATTGCCAAACGCTTAATATCTGTTTCTATTTCTTGAAAAGTCATCAATTCTGCATTTCTAACCACAGGAACCATCAATCCTTTTGGTGCACTTACCGCAATACCGATATCTGTATAATTATGGTGAATTACTTCATTCCCATCAATCATTGCGTTTACATCTTTAAACTCATGTAAAGCAGTAGTAACTGCCTTAGTAAAGAAAGACATGAACCCTAAACCAACTCCATATTTTTCTTTAAATTGTTCTTTATATTCTTTTCTGATTTTAAATATTTCTGTCATATCTACTTCATTAAAAGTAGTCAGCATAGCTGTTTCATTTTTAACAGAAACTAATCTCCTTGCAATCTTTCTTCTTAAAGAAGACATTTTCTTTCTTGAAGTTCCTCTTGGACCATCAGTAGAATTCCCTTGGATCGCCCCTAACACATCACTCTTAGTAATTTTACCAGCCTCTCCTGTTCCTTTTAACTCATTTACCAAAATATCATGCTCACTAATCATAGCAGATGCCAATGGAGTTGCTTTTTCAACTCCTAAATTTGTTTCTGAATTTAAAGTTGATTTTGGAGTTTCACTAACTTCCTCTTTAGTATCTTTTATTTTTGATTCTCCTTTTGCAGAAGTATTAATAATACATACAATATCTCCTACTGCAACTGTTTCACCATCATCTACAACAATTTTGATGGTCCCACTTTCTTCAGCTGGTAATTCCAAAGTTGCTTTATCAGAATCTATCTCTGCAATAGATTGATCTTTTTCTACATAATCGCCATCTTCAACTAGCCATTCTGCAATTTCAACTTCCGATATAGATTCTCCCGGACTTGGGACTCTCATTTCTAATAACATGTCTTAATTTATTTAAAAACTTTATCAATTATTTCATTTTGCTGCGCGGCAGATCTTTTACTAGAACCACTCGCAGTTGCTGCTGAAGCACTTCTGGAGATTACATTTATGCCTAAGTCTCTTAATTGAGATAAAATAAATGTCCAAGCTCCCATATTTTCTGGCTCTTCTTGTACCCAAAGTAATTCTTTTGAATCATACTTTTTAATCAGTTCCTTTATCCGTTCAATATCTAATGGAAATATTTGTTCTAATCTTACTAATGCAACTTCTTCTGATTTTTTTTCTTCTCTTCTTTCTAGTAATTCGTAATATATTTTTCCACTACAAAATACTAACTTCTTTACTTTTTCAGTATTAATTTTATCATCAATTATTCCTTCAAATTTTCCATCTGCCAAATCTGAAATTGAAGAGACGCATTTTGGATGCCTCAATAAACTTTTAGGAGTAAATATAACTAAAGGTTTTCTATATTCTCTTTTCAGTTGCCTTCTTAATACATGATAGAAATTAGAGGGAGTAGTACAATTCACTATTTGCATATTATACTTAGCACACATTTGTAAATATCTTTCCAATCTAGCGGAAGAATGTTCAGCTCCTTGTCCTTCGTATCCGTGAGGCAATAAAATTACCAATCCACTCATCACCTTCCATTTATCCTCCGCACAAGAAATAAATTGATCCAACATTATTTGAGCTCCATTACTAAAATCCCCAAATTGTGCCTCCCAGATAGTAAGCGTATTAGGCAAAGTTATAGAGTAACCATAATCAAAACCAAGTACTCCATATTCTGAAAGTGAGGAATTATAGACCTCAAAATTGGCATTTTCACTTATCGTATTTAAAGGACAGACTTCCTCTTCCGAATGTTCTACTTTAAGAATTGCGTGCCTATGAGAAAAAGTCCCTCTCTCCACATCTTGTCCACTTAACCTTACATCATGTCCTTCGTCTAAAAGAGAAGCGTAAGCCAATAACTCTCCCATTGCCCAATCCAATTTATCCGTTTCCTCTACCATCTTTTTTCTATCTGAAAGTAACTTCCTAGTCTTCTTGAATAATTTTTCTGATTCTGGAATATCGTATAAATATTTTGATAGTTTCTTTAATTTTTTCTGATTAATATTAGTTAATGATGAACCTGCAAAATCAGCATCAAAAGTTCTTTTTATATCACTCCACTCTTCTTTTAAGAAACGTGTAATTTTTGCTTTCTTAATCTCCTTTGCTTCATCAAATCTGTCTTGTAACAGATCTTGGAAATCTTTCTCTAATTCTTTTGCAATACCCGCTTCTACTACGCCTTCATTCATCAATTTTTGCTTATAAATCTCTCTAGGATTTGGATGTTTAGAAATTAACTCATACAATTTGGGTTGAGTAAATCTTGGTTCATCTCCTTCATTGTGTCCATATTTACGATAACATAATAAATCGATAAATACATCTTTATTATATTTTTGTCGGTATTCAACTGCTAATTTTAATGCATGAACAACGGCTTCAACATCATCACCATTAACATGAAATACTGGAGATAAAGTCACTTTTGCAACATCTGTACAATAAGTACTTGACCTTCCGTCCAAATAATTTGTTGTAAATCCAACCTGATTATTAACTGTAATATGGATTGTACCTCCTGTTTTGTACCCATTTAATTGTGCCATTTGTATTACTTCATATATCACACCTTGTCCTGCAAGTGCCGCATCACCATGTAATAAAATTGGCAATATTTTTTTAGAATCACCATTGTACTGGCTATCTAACTTTGCTCTTGTTATTCCTTCTACAACAGGATCAACCGCCTCCAAATGAGATGGATTTGGAGATAAACTTAACTTTACATCATTTCCATTATTGCACTTCTGAACTGAAGTAAATCCTAGATGGTATTTTACATCTCCTGAAATAAAGTCATCTTCATATAATATTCCTTCAAACTCTGAGAAAATTTCTTTATATGTTTTATTAAAAATATTGGCAAGCACATTCAATCTCCCTCTGTGAGCCATCCCCATTACAAACTCTTCTACTCCTAAATCCGAACTATGTTCTACTAATGCGTCCAATGCTGGGATTAAAGATTCTGCCCCTTCTAATGAAAATCGTTTTTGTCCCACGAATTTCTTGTGTAAGAAATTTTCAAAAGCAACTGCCTGATTTAATTTATGTAGAATATGTTTTTTTTGCTGTGTATCAAAATTTGGTGTGTTAGCATTTTTATGTAATCTGTTTTTAATCCAATCTATTTCTTTTGGATCACGGATATACATGTATTCCACTCCAATAGATTGACAATATACTTTTTCCAAATGAGCGATAATATCTGAAAGTTTTGAAGGTCCAATTCCTACTTGTTCTCCAGCCTGAAATTCTACTTCCATATCAGATTCTTCTAATCCGAAATTCTGAATATCTAAAGTTGGAGAGTATTGTCTTCTCTCTCTTACGGGATTTGTTTTGGTAAATAAATGTCCACTTTTTCTGTATGCATCTATTAAGTTTATAACCTTAAATTCTTTCTGAAATATCTGAGGTATATCCTCTTCAGAGTATACCTCTTTAGCAAAGTCAAAACCTTGAAAGAATCTGACCCACTCTTCTTCTAAACTATTAGGATCGTGTAGATATCTATCATACATCTTTTCAATCATTCCTGAATGTATTGATCCTAAAAAGGAAAACTTATCCATAACTAGTAAGTAAAGTTGAACGCAAAATTATCTATTTTTATTAATATAGGTGGTAAAATGCTATTGATTTTCAAGATTTGAGTAATAATAATACATAATTACTTTTTTCAATTCTCTTTTAACAATCATTTCAGAAATCATTTCGGTAAAAGAAAGATCTGTTTGCTTCATTTCATTTTTTACAACTTCTTCAGATAAATCAATACGATAAAGTAGATTTAATATCTTCTGAGAATCTTTTTCTTGGAGAGCGTCAACTAAATGAATAGTAAAATTAAAAAGTGAAGAATAACTTAAAACTGGTTTTGGAACATCAAAGTTAACTCCTACCATCAGAAAATCTTTTTCTAATTGTTCTACTGTTTCATTAAGAAAAGAATTTTTTTCTATAGAATTATTTACCTCTTCTAAGTACATTTACACAATTCTTTCTTTTATCTTCTGAGCAAAATTGAATAAAGGTTCTTTTTTATCGGAATTTATTGAATCTAAATGTTTCATAGCTTTTGTATAATACGCTTTTATTAAATCTACTGTATGCTTTTGTATGTTTAGAGCCGAAAAGATAGATTTTACCTCATCAACTTTATTTTCATTGTTTAATACTGAAAATAATTGTATGAGTTGTTTTCTCTGAGATTCGTTAGCAAGTTGAAGAGCTTTTAAATACAAAAAAGTCTTTTTATTTACTATAATATCTCCTCCTACTTGTTTCCCAAATTTTTCAGGATTTCCAAAGGCATCTAATAAATCATCTTTTAGTTGAAAAGCAATCCCAATATTTTTACCGAATTCATACAGATGATCTTGCTGCTCAGCACTTGCTCCTCCATTAATTCCTCCTATTTGTAATGAAGTAGCTAACAAAACTGACGTTTTGTACTCAATCATTTTTAGATACTCCGAAAGAGTTACATCTTCTCTTTTTTCAAAATCCATATCCCATTGTTGTCCTTTACAAACTTCAGTAGATGCTTTGTTAAATATTTCTAAAACCTTCCGTAGATTTTTATTTTCTACTTGAGAAATAAAATGAAAAGCCTGAACTAACATAGTGTCTCCCGAAAGAATTGCAGTATTATTATCCCATTTTTCATGAGCGGTTTGCAAACCTCTTCTCAGAGGAGCTTCATCCATTATATCATCATGAAGTAAGGTGAAGTTATGGAATACTTCAATACCTAAAGCTGCTTTTAATGATTTTTCTATATCCTCTGAAAATAATTGATGAGATAGTAACATCAGAATTGGTCGAATTCTTTTTCCTCCAATATTTAATACATATTTTATCGGATCATACAGATTTTTAGGAGTAGATGGGTAATCTAAATCTGCTAACTCTTTTTCAATACTCTCATGTAATTCGGAAAAAGATCTCATTTCTAGTTAACTATATTTATCAGATATTCTCCGTAACCACTCTTTCTCAATGGCTCAGCAATTTCAAGAAGTTTCTGATCATCAATGAATCCCATTCGGTATGCAGCTTCCTCAATACATCCAATTTTTCTTCCTTGTCTCTCTTCAATAACCTGGACATACTGATTTGCTTGCATTAATGAAGAAAAAGTTCCTGTATCTAACCATACAGTACCTCTTCCCAATACCTTTACATCTAACTTTCCTTGGTTTAAATATTCTTTGTTTACATCTGTAATCTCGTACTCTCCTCTTGCAGATGGCTTAATATTCTTAGATACTTCTACAACAGAATTATCATAATAATATAATCCAGGTACCGCATAATTAGATTTTGGATTTGATGGTTTTTCTTCTAACGTCAATGCGTGTAAATCATCATCAAATTCAACTACACCATATCTTTCTGGGTCATTAACATGATAACCAAATATAATTCCTCCTTCTACATTTTTGCAATCTTCAAGTGTTTTTATTTTTATTTGAAATATATTATCCCCTAGAATTAAACAAACTTTATCATCTTTAATAAAATCTTCTCCTAATACAAATGACTGAGCTAATCCATTTGGTACTTCTTGCACTTTATATTCAAATTTACATCCTAATCTACTTCCATCACCTAATAATCTTTTAAATAAGGGTAGATCATGTGGAGTAGAGATAATTAGAATTTCATTTATCCCTGAATATAACAAAGTGGATAACGGATAATAAATCATTGGCTTATCGTAAATAGGCATCATTTGCTTACTCATTACCAGAGTAAGTGGATGTAATCTTGTGCCAGAACCTCCAGCTAATATTATTCCTTTCATATTATTTTCTTTTTAATTTAAGTTGTTTTAAATCTATATCTTCTTCCTCATCAAATATATCAATTAATGGTTCTTTAAAAGATTTAGTGGTAATTGATTTTTCTAACGTTAAAAGTAATGCTGGTAAAAGTAATAAATTTGATAGCATTGCAAAGAACAAGGTAATAGAAACTAATAATCCTAAAACTTGTGTACCTCCAAAATCTGAGGCAACAAACACAAAAAATCCGAAAAATAATACTACTGAAGTATAAATCATACTTACTCCCGTTTCTTTTAGTGCATTAAATACTGATTTCTTTATATTCCAATTACTTGCAACTAATTCTTGTCGATATTTTGCCAAGAAATGAATGGTATCATCAACAGAAATACCAAATGCAATACTAAACACCA
>JABHQB010000043.1 GCA_018695965.1 Flavobacteriales bacterium
AGAAGCTCCTGCCGAGGAAGTAAAAGAAGAAGCTCCTGCCGAGGAAGTAAAAGAAGAAGCTCCTGCCGAGGAAGTAAAAGAAGAAGCTCCTGCCGAGGAAGTAAAAGAAGAAGCTCCTGCCGAGGAAGTAAAAGAAGAAATTAATGAAAACGATTCTGAAGATTTATCTGAAGAAAATAAAGCAGAATAAAAAGTTTCTTATGATAAAATAAATTTAAGGATAAAGCATATATTGTTTTATCCTTTTTTTATAAATTTATAGCAAATATGAAATACCAAAAAAAACAAACAGCAATTCTATTACTTGAAGATGGAACTATCTTCCATGGTAAAGCAGCAGGAGCTCTTGGAACTGCAACAGGAGAATTGTGTTTTAATACTGGAATGACTGGATATCAAGAAGTGTTTACTGATCCTTCTTATTCTGGTCAATTAATGATTACAACAAATGCTCATATTGGAAATTATGGTACTAATCCAAATGAGATAGAATCTGATGACATGAAGATTACGGGTTTAATCTGTAAAAACTTTAATAAAGGTTTTTCAAGAGCAGATGCTAATATGGAATTAAATGACTATTTTATAAATCAAGATAAAGTTGTTATTTCGGATGTAGATACTCGTTCTTTAGTAAAGTATATAAGAGATAAAGGAGCTATGAATGCAATTATTTCTTCCGAAACTTTAGATATAGAAGAATTAAAATCTAAATTGTCAGAAGTTCCATCTATGGAGGGATTAGAATTATCTTCTTCTGTATCAACAAAAGAATCTTATTGTGTAGGAGATGAAGATGCAGGAATCCGAGTAGCAGTTCTGGATTTAGGAGTTAAAAGAAATATTTTAAAATGTTTAACTGATAGAGGATGTTTTCTGAAGGTTTTTCCAATGCATACTTCATATGAGAAGATGAATGATTGGAATCCTAATGGTTTCTTTTTATCAAATGGTCCAGGAGATCCATCAGCAATGCCCGGAGTTATTGAGCAAGTAAAGCAGATTACTTCAGATGGTAAGCCAGTTTTTGGTATCTGTTTAGGGCATCAAGCAATTGCTCTCTCTGAAGGTATTTCTACTTATAAGATGCATAATGGACATAGAGGAATTAATCACCCGGTAATTAATTTGTCAACTCAAAAAGCAGAAGTTACTTCCCAGAACCATGGTTTTGGAGTTTCAAAAGAGGATATTGAAAAAAATGAGAATGTAGAAGTAACACATTTAAATTTGAATGATGATACTATTGAAGGAATTAAAATAAAAAACAAGAATTGTTTTTCAGTTCAGTATCATCCAGAATCTTCACCAGGACCACATGATTCTAGGTATCTTTTTGATGATTTTATAGATAATATAAAAAATAACTAATGGGTAGAGTAGAGAAAATTCATGCACGTCAAATTTTAGATTCAAGAGGGAATCCAACTGTTGAAGCGGAAGTTTATATAGAAAATGGTATTATGGGAAGAGCGGCTGTACCTTCTGGAGCTTCAACTGGAAAATATGAAGCGGTGGAATTAAGAGATGGAGATAAAGAAATTTATTTAGGTAAAGGAGTCTTAAAAGCAATTCAGAATATTAAAACTGATATAAATGAAGAATTAAATGGAGTTGATGTTTCTGATCAATCTACTATTGACCAGAAAATGATTGATTTGGATGGAACATCAAACAAAGCAAATTTAGGAGCAAACGCAATGCTTGCAGTTTCATTAGCAACTGCAAAAGCTGCAGCTCTGGAAAGTGAACAATCTCTTTTTAATTATGTAGGAGGTGTAAATGCAAAGGAACTACCTATTCCTATGATGAATATTTTGAATGGAGGTTCTCATGCTGATAATAGTATTGACTTTCAAGAGTTTATGGTAATGCCTATTGGAGCTACTTCATTTTCAGAAGGATTAAAAATGGGAACTGAAGTTTTTCATCATTTGAAAGAAGAATTAAAATCTCAAGGTCATTCTACAAATGTAGGAGATGAAGGAGGTTTTGCTCCAAATTTAGGTTCTAATGAAGAAGCAATTGAGATAGTACTTAAATCAATTGAATCTGCAGGATACAGAGCAGGAGAAGATATGTATATTGCAATGGATGCAGCAGCATCCGAATTTTATAATGCAAAAGAAAATGTTTATCATTTTCATCAGTCTACAGGAGATAAATTAACTCCCTCAGAAATGGTTGATTATTGGGCAGATTGGACTAAAAAATATCCGATTCTTTCAATAGAAGATGGTTTGGATGAAGATGATTGGGATGCATGGAAAAATCTGACATTAAAGATAGGAGATAAAGTTCAGTTAGTTGGTGATGATTTGTTTGTTACTAATGTTGAAAGATTAAAAAGAGGAATTGAAAATGGTACAGCAAATTCTATTTTAATAAAAGTAAATCAGATAGGTACTTTAACTGAAACAATAAATGCTGTTAAAATGGCACAGAAGAATTCTTATACTTCTGTAATGAGTCATAGATCAGGAGAAACGGAAGATACAACAATTGCAGATTTGGCTGTTGCACTAAATTGCGGACAAATAAAAACAGGTTCTGCTTCTAGGTCAGATAGGATGGCAAAATACAATCAACTACTCAGAATTGAAGAGATGTTAGGAGAAGAAGCTATTTATACCGGAAAAGCATTCAAATTTGTTTAATAAATTCATATGAATTTATTACATTTACAGACGATAAAAAAAGATAAAAATGGGAAATAAAGCGGAGTTGCATTATGATGGAGAAGTTTATGAGTTACCAGTAATAACTGGTACTGAAAATGAAAATGCACTCGACATAAGTAAACTTAGAGGACAATCAGGTCTTATTACTTTAGATAGAGGATTTAAAAATACTGGTTCTTGCAAAAGCAGTATTACATTTTTAAATGGAGAGGAAGGAATATTAAGATATAGAGGATATTCTATTGAGGAATTGGCGGAAAAATCTACATTTTTAGAAGTTGCGTTTTTACTTATTTATAGTGAACTACCTACAAAAGAGGAATTAGATAATTTTGTAAATGAGATTTCAACTCATTCTTTAGTTCATGAAGATGTAAAATCTATTCTTGATGGTTTCCCTTCAAAATCTCATCCTATGGGAGTGTTATCGTCATTAGTTTCTTCACTAACTGCTTTTTATCCTAAGTCATTAGACCCAAATAGATCTAAGGAAGAGATTAATGGTACAATTATTAGAGCTATTGCCAAACTTCCAACTCTTGCAGCTTGGAGTTTTAAGAATAGAATGCGTCAACCTGTTATATATCCAGATAATCAACTAGGATATTGTGAAAATTTTATCAGGATGATGTTTTCTCTTCCTACTGTTGCTTATGAAGTTAATCCAGTAATTGCAGACGCATTGGATAAACTACTAATTTTACATGCTGATCATGAACAGAATTGCTCAACTTCAACTGTTAGAATTGTTGGATCCTCTCATGCTAGTTTATATACTTCTGTTTCATCAGGTATTGCTGCACTTTGGGGACCTTTACATGGAGGAGCAAATCAAGCGGTAATAGAAATGCTTGAAGAAATTAAAGAAGATGGAGGTGATATAGATAAATATGTTGCCAAAGCAAAAGATAAATCAGATCCATTCCGTTTAATGGGATTCGGACATAGAGTTTATAAAAACTTTGACCCAAGGGCGACTATTATTAAAAAAGCAGCTGATGATGTATTAGATGAGCTTGGAATTAATGATCCTGTATTAGATATTGCTAAGAAATTAGAAAAGGTTGCTCTTAATGATACATACTTTAAAGAAAGAGGATTATATCCTAATGTAGATTTCTATTCTGGAATTATTTACAGGGCGTTAGGCATTCCAACTGATATGTTTACGGTAATGTTTGCTTTAGGAAGACTTCCTGGTTGGATTGCACAATGGAAAGAGATGAGAGAAAATCACGAACCAATTGGAAGACCAAGACAGGTTTATACCGGATCATCTGCGAGACAATATGTTTCTATAGAAAACAGATAAAATAAATTAAAATTTAGAAATAAGGAAGTCAGTTGGCTTCCTTTTTTTATTTTTGAGCTATGAGTTATAAATCCTTACAAGAATGTATTACTGATTTAGATAAGAAAGGAGAAATTAAAATAATTTCTGATGAAGTAAATCCTGATTTGGATATGGCATCTCTTCATTTAAATGAATTTGAGAAAGGAGGAAAAGCAATATTGTTCGAAAATATAAAAGGAAGTAATTACAAAGCTGTTTCAAATTTGTTTGGAACATTAGAGAGGAGTAGATTTATGTTTTGTGATAGTTTAGAAATTGTAAAACAACTTATTGAACTTAAAACAAATCCTATTTCTGCTTTAAAAACTCCTGTCAAATCATTGTTTACAGCTTTAAATGGGATTTATTCTATTCCTAAAAAAGTGAGTCTTCCAAGAAGTTTTAAAGAAGTAAAAATTGAAGATTTACCTCAAATAAAATGTTGGGAAAAGGATGGTGGAGCTTTTATTACTTTACCTCAAGTCTATTCAGAAGATCCTGAGAATCCGGGTATTTTGAATTCCAATTTAGGAATGTATCGTATTCAATTATCTGGAAATGAATATATTCAGAATGAAGAGATCGGATTGCATTATCAGATACATAGAGGTATTGGGATTCATCAGAAAAAAGCAAATAAGAAGGGAGAACCTTTAAAGGTTTCTGTTTTTGTAGGGGGTCCTCCTGCACATACCTTTTCTGCAGTTATGCCCTTACCAGAAGGCATGTCTGAACTTTCGTTTGCTGGAGTGTTAGGAAAAAGAAGATTCAGATATGCAAAGAAAGATGGTTATACAATTTCTGCAGATGCTAATTTTGTAATTTGTGGTGAAATTCATGCAAATGAAACAAAGCCAGAGGGTCCTTTTGGAGATCATTTAGGATATTATAGTTTGACTCATGATTTTCCTGTAATGAAGGTGAAGAAGGTTTATGCAAAGGAAAATGCAATTTGGCCTTTTACAGTTGTTGGTCGACCACCTCAAGAGGATTCTCAGTTTGGAGCTTTGATTCATGAGATTAGTGGAAAGGCAATTGAGAAAGAAATACCTGGACTTAAAGCTGTAAATGCAGTAGATGCAGCAGGTGTTCATCCTCTTTTATTAGCAGTAGGTTCAGAAAGGTATACCCCTTATAATCCAATCAGAAAACCACAAGAATTATTAACTATTGCCCATCATATCTTAGGTACAGGACAAATGTCCTTGGTAAAATATTTATTTATTTGTGATGATGAGAATTTTCCCAATGTAAATAATGAGAAGGAATATTTTACACACTTTTTAGAGAGAGTAGATTGGAAAAGAGATTTGCATTTTCAGACAAAAACTACTATTGATACTTTGGATTATAGTGGAGATAGTTTAAATGAAGGATCGAAAGTGGTAATCGCTGCTGCAGGTGAAATAAAACGAACTTTATTTGAGAAAATAGATAAAATTAATTTACCAGATAATTTTTCATATCCTAAATTAGTGAGTAAAGGAAATTTAGTTATTGAGGGTAAAGGAGAGATTGACTCGCTTATTTCCTCTCTAGAAAATCAGAATTTAGATGGGATAGGACTTATTACTTTAGTAGATGATTCTTCTTTTGTTTGTGAGGATTTTTCTAATTGGTTGTGGGTTACTTTTACTCGTTCAAATCCTGCAAACGATATTTATGGATTAAATGCAGAAAATAAAAATAAACATTTTTCTTGCTCTATTCCAATAATTGATGCCAGAATTAAGAAACATCATGCACCTATTTTGGAGAGGTAGGTTTCTGTTTCTTAAAATTCCTCCACTTCTTATTCTTCTTATTTTTTGACAGTATTTTATATTCAGGAGCTTTTGAAAAACCTTTTGGTAATTCTAATTTTGGAACTTCCTTTTCAATTAGTTTTTCAATATCCTTAAAGTTTTTTACTTGTTTAGGATTGATAAAAGTAATTGCCTCTCCAGTTCTGTCAGCACGAGCAGTTCTACCAATTCTGTGCACATAATCTTCTTCATCATGTGGTACCTCATAGTTGATTACTATTTCTATTCCTTTTATATCAATTCCTCTAGATAATATATCTGTAGCTACTAAAATCCTGATTTTCTTACTTTTAAAATCTCTGATGGTTTGTTCTCTTTGATCTTGATCTAATCCTGAATGCATTTCTGAAGCTTTCATTCCAGCTTTATTAAGTGTTGTTTTGATTTCTCTTACACTTTTTATACTTGATGCGAAAATTAACACATGACTCAGATCTCTGCCTTTTGCTCTTAAGATTTCTCTTACCAAGTTCACTTTTTGGCTATCATGACACATGTATGCAGATTGCGTAATACCTTCAGCAGGTTTTGAGATTGCTAAACTTATGCTCTCCGGATTCTTAAGTAATTTATTAGCAAGTTCCCTGATTTTTGGAGGCATAGTTGCCGAAAATAAAAGGGTTTGTCTGTTTTTTGGAAGAGTATTTGAAATCTTCATGATGTCATCATAAAATCCCATATCAAGCATTCGGTCTGCTTCATCCAAGATAAGATGTTTTACTGAAGATGTATCAAAATAATCAAAATCTAAATGAGCTAGTAGTCTTCCAGGTGTACAAATAATAATATCAGATCCTTTTTGTAGAGCTTGTTTTTGATTGTCAAATTCAACTCCTGTACCACCTCCATAAATTGGATAGGAAGACGCATTGGTGAAATAAGAGAAGCCTTCAATCTGCATGTCAATTTGTTTTGCCAATTCTCTGGTAGGAGCAATAATTATAGTGTTAACCTTATTGTTTTGAGTTTCTTTAGTGAGTATATCTAAGATAGGTAAAACAAAAGCTGCTGTTTTTCCTGTCCCAGTTTGTGCGCAGGCAATTAAGTCTTTATTATTTTGAATGATTGGTATTGCTTGTTCTTGAATAGGGGTGGCTTTTTCAAATCCCATCATATCTAAGCCCTCCTGAAGTTCGTTCCCGAAATTAAATTCTGTAAATTTCATTCGGTAAAGGTACTAAAAACAATATCTATTTTCCTCAATTAGTTTATCTGCAATATTTCTTCTTAAGTTTTTTGGATTAATAGTGTATCCTTTTGTAAATCTTTTCAATCCCATTAATAACATTCTTTGTTCATCTCCCTCTGTAAAAGATAGAATTACTTCTTCCCCACATCTTTGACAATTCTTTATTGAGGAGTACAAGAATAATTTACTCATCACAATTTGATGTTGTGCTTTTTCTTCTCCATCTTTAAGAGCTAATTTCTCAGCTCTTAGAATTGCAGATTCTGCAGTATAGACATCAATAACCATGTCTGCCAAATTCATCAGAACTTCTTGCTCTTTTTCTATTTCCATTGCAAAATGCTGTGCTGCTTTGCCTGCAGTCATCAAAATTGTTTTTTTAAGTTTTTTGATGTGTTCTTTCTCTACTTCAAAAAGTAAGCTTTCATCTGCTTTCTCAAAAGATGGAATACTCATTAAATCAGAAGCAACTTTCATAGCAGGTGTCATAATATCTAATTCTCCTTTCATAGCTTTTTTAAGTATCATTCCCACCAATAACATTCTGTTAATTTCATTTGTTCCTTCATATATTCTTGCTATTCTTGCATCACGGTATGCAGCTTCCATAGGAGCATCAGCAGAATACCCCATGCCTCCATATATTTGAATTCCTTCATCCGAACAATATTGAATAGTTTCTGAACCTAGAACTTTTACAATAGAACATTCAATAGCGTATTCTTCTATTCCTTTAAGATGAGCTTCTTGGTGATCAACACCCTCGCTTTCTAATCTCTCTATATTCTTTTCAATTTCATTTCCAGCCCTATAAGTTGCTGATTCAATTGCATAAGTTCTAACAGCCATATCAGCAAGTTTGTGCTTTATTGCACCAAATTTTGCAATAGGGATACCAAACTGAATACGCTCATTAGAATAACTAGTTGAAAGTCCAATTACTCTTCTGCAAGCGTCTAATATTGCTGCTGATAGCTTAATTCTCCCAACATTAAGAGCATTCATAGCAATCTTAAATCCATTTCCTCTACCTCCCAACATGCTTTCTATAGGAACTTTTACATCATTAAAGAATACTTGACGAGTAGAAGATGAGTTCAATCCTAATTTATATTCTTCTTCTCCCATAGTAATACCTTCCATCTCTTTTTCTAATATAAACCCAGTGATGTTTTTATCATCTTCTATTCGAGCAAACACAATAAATACATCAGCAAACCCTGCATTTGAAATCCACATTTTTTGTCCTGTAATAAGGTAGTTTTTGCCGTCTTTTGTTAGTACAGCTTTTGTTTTTCCTGAGTTAGCATCAGAACCAGCACCTGGTTCCGTTAAACAATAACATCCCATCCACTCTCCTGTAGCTAGTTTCGGCAAATATTTTTTTCTTTGAGTATCATCACCATATAATAAAATTGGTAAAGTACCAATTCCGGTATGAGCACCAAATGCAGTTGAAAAAGAACCATTTGCTCCAGAAATTTTATCACAAATAAGTACAGAAGTATTAAAGGGCATACCCATTCCTCCATATTCTGATGGCACACTTATTCCTAACAATCCTAACTCTCCTGCTTTTTTCATGCAGTCTTCAGTAAGTTGATAGTCTTTTTTTTCAAATTGTTCTCTGTGTGGATCTAACTCTTTTTCTACAAACTCTTTTGTTGCAGATGCCATCATCAATTGATCTTCACCAAATTCTTCTGGAATAAAAACATCTTTTGCTTCTTGATTTTTAATTAAAAATTCTCCTCCTTTTATCATGATATTATTTTTTTGTTTCTATTTTATTAATTGCTTTTATTGTTTTTAGCATAGAATCAGGAGTTACAGAAATTGTATCAATACCTTCTTCAACTAAAAATTGAGCAAAATCTGGATAGTCAGATGGTCCTTGCCCGCAAATCCCAACTTTTGTTTTTGTCTTTTTTGCTATTTTTATTAAGTTTGAAATAGATCGTTTTACTGCTGGATTTCTTTCATCATAAATATGCGCTACTAAAGAGGAGTCCCTATCCAATCCAAGCGTAAGTTGTGTTAAATCATTCGATCCAATTGAGAATCCATCTATGTGTTGAGCAAATTCTTCAGCCATTAGAATGTTTGAAGGAAGTTCTGCCATTAAATATACCTGTAATCCATCCTTCCTTCTTTGTAATCCATATTTTTTCATCACTTTGTAGACTTTTTTCAATTCCTGAACCGTTCTGCGAAATGGAATCATAATAGTCACATTTGTAAGCCCCATTTTTTCTATTACTCTTTTAATAGCTTTACATTCCATTCCAAAAGCGTATTCGTACTGTTCAGAATAATAACGAGAAGCTCCTCTCCATCCAATCATAGGATTCTCTTCCGTTGGTTCAAAATAACTACCTCCTAATAAATTGTAATATTCATTAGATTTAAAATCAGACATTCTTACAATAGCTTGTTTGGGATAGAAAGCAGAAGCAATTTTTGCGACTCCATAAGAAAGACGTTTTATAAAGAAAGTTTCTTCATTTTTAAAACCTCTAGTTAACACTCTTATTTTTTCGGTTAAATCTTTATCTTTTAATTTTTTATGTTTTAAAAGTGCTAAAGGATGAGCTTGTATATAATTATTAATAATAAATTCTTCCCTTGCAAGTCCCACACCTGAATTTGGAATTTGTGCAAACTTAAATGCTAGATCAGGTGATGCAACATTGAGCATAATTGGAGTTTTTGTTTGTGGTAAATTATCCAATTTTGTCTTTTTTAATTTGAAAGGAATAATACCTTCATATACTTTACCAACATCTCCTTCTGCACAACTAACAGTAAATTCTTCTCCATTAAATAAAACTTCTGTTCCATTTTCCGTTCCTACAATTGCAGGAACTCCCATTTCTCGAGCAACAATAGCAGCATGGCAAGTTCTTCCACCTTTATTTGTGATAATTGCAGAAGCCTTTTTCATAATCGGTTC
>JABHQB010000044.1 GCA_018695965.1 Flavobacteriales bacterium
TCTATGCTACTGGTAAAGATTTTGAGGAAAACAAAGTAAATAATAAAGATCTATTAGAAAGATTAGATGTGTTTTCAGAAGAATTTAATAAGATTGGCAAAAAACTCATTTCCTAAATTTGCCGAAAATATATAACTTAGTTATATTAAAATATTCTTCCGGTAAGTTTCTTGTTTTATTCATGATTTCGAAAAAAACATCTTAATAGAAGCAACGAACATGATAAAAGCAAAAACTTTTCTTAGAGTATGAGGATGAACTTGCATAGCTAGTTTAGATCCAAAATATCCTCCAATAATAAAAGTAGTAGCAATGATTAAGGCGTAATTTATCTTTAAATTTCCATTCTGATAATAATTATAAGCCGCTAATATTCCGATAGGTGGTAGCATTACTGCCAAAGAAGTACCCTGTGCAGTAAGTTGATCCATTCCTAAAAGGAGCATCATTAGAGGTATCATAATTAAACCACCTCCAATTCCAACAAAACCTGATAAAATACCTGCAAGCAATCCTATGCAAGTTAAAGTTAAAATAGTAGTTAAATCCATCAATTTATTTTGAGTACAAATGTAAAGAAATGTATCTTTGAAAAAAAATAAATATGGAAATCCATCAAATTACTTTTAATACTTTTCAGGAAAACACTTTTATTTTATGGGACAATACAGGAGACTGCATCATTATTGACCCGGGTTGTTATGAAAAAAATGAAGAACTAGAACTAGTAGATTTTATAAATAAAAATAATTTGAATCCCGTAAAACTGATAAATACACATTGCCATATTGACCACATTTTGGGAAATAAATTTGTAAGTGAAAAATGGGATTTAGAACTATATATGAATAAAATAGATTTACCACTTTTGGAAGGTGCAGGAGATATCGCTAAAATGTATGGATTTAAAAACTACAAAGGAAGTCCGTACCCAAAACACTATTTGGAAGAAGGAGATATATTGGAATTCGGAGAAGGTAAATTGGAAATTTTATTTACTCCTGGTCATGCTCCTGGTCATATTTGCTTGTTTAATACAGAAGAAAACTTTATTATTTCAGGAGATGTCTTATTCAATGGAAGTATTGGAAGAACAGATTTACTAGGAGGAGATTTTGATACTTTGATTGAAAGCATAAAAACAAAACTAATGACCTTACAAGATGAAACCATTGTATATTGCGGTCATGGACCATCAACTTCTATTGGGAGGGAACGACTATCTAATCCATTCTTACAATAATTGGTTTATTAATTGTTTACAGACTTCCTATTTTATTTCTCAAATCTATCTAATTCCTCTAACATAGTGCGAAAAGCCACAACTTTCTTGCCATATCTATCGGTATGTTTCTTTTGTAATTCTCCAGCAAATTTTATCTCATACTGATGTAGATCTTTCATGCTATTACATTTATACTGTATTGCAAAAGTATCTCCATCATCATTTCTAGAAAGTACTTTATTCATATTTGCAGAAATAAAAATTCCGCATTTCATAACTTCAGGAATATGAATCTCCTTCATCCATTTTTGCCAATCTTCAGAAACGGAATGTTCTACATTACATGTGACGTTATAAATTATCATAAGTCATCTCCTCTAATTTTTCGATATTTCTTTCTTGATTCTGATATGTAAATACTACCACTACATTCTAATAATATCTTCTCATAATAGTGAGAAGACTTTTCAATATTCTCTAATTCTGTTTCATAAATATTTGCCAAATTGAAAAGTGCATCATCATAAAAAATATCAAATGAATAATGATTTACAATAGTTTCCAACATCTCAACTGATTTTTCAGTCTGTTTTAGTTCTGTATAAATCTCAAACTTTCTGAAATAAATTTCATCAACTAAAGTATGTCCACTATAAATAGTTAAAATGGAGTCTAATGTAGTTATAGACTCCTCAAATCTATTCTGATAGAAAAGTAAATCTGCACGAGCATATATTTCCATAGGAACTGCAGAAGTATCCAGATTCAGATTATCTGTAATAAGTAAGGAAAGATCCATTGCGTCATTGGATATAAGCTTTGATGTAGAAGATTTAAGAACATCTAACTGAGATTGGGCCCATTCAAAATCACCTTGATAATACGATATTTTTGATCTTCTGAGCTTTGCTTCATGTCCTAATGGGCTTTCTTTAAAATCTTTTTCTACCTGAGAATAATAAAGTAAGGAAGTCCAGACATTTCCAGACAGCAACATTACATCAGCATAAACTAGCTTGCATTCTGCCAAATCAGATTTGCTAATATTAGATAAATTCATACTTCTTTCTAAAATCTCTTGTGCAGATTGCAAATCATTTAATGAAAATGCCTTAAAATGAGCATAATTATTTAAAAGTAAAATAGTAGAATAATTCTGTCCTAGTTCTTCAATTGTTTTTTGGTATAATTCATCAATTTCATTAAGATCCGCATCCTCTTTTTTTCCTAAAGCAAATAACATATTTATATGTGCATCAATAACATAATAACTATCATTTCCTTTACTAATGATATATTTGTAACACTTTATTGCTAAATCAAAATAGTCATTATCCAAGAAGGTTTCTGATAAATCATATAACCGTTCTCCATCTTCATTTAATCTAATGTCCAAAGCTTTTGCTTGTAAGTACGCTAAATTAAATTCGTTATGATTCATGAAAATCCAGATGAGTAATTCAGAGAATAGATGTGTTTCTTTTTCCTTTTGACTATATTTCAAAAGTCCATTCTTTACAAAATTATAATTACTAGTATTGTCCATGCCATTATTGTCCAGATATCGTTGTAGGTAATTTACAATTGTAATTTTTTGAGAAGGGTTATTTTGCAAATAAGAAAGATATTCCTCTACCATTAACGCATCTTTATTAAGATATTGATACAACTGAGCTTTCTGAATATTATAATTTAGATTACTCCCTTTTTTAGATTGTTCGATTCTCTGGTAACAATTTAATGCCTCCTGATAAAAACCATATTTTACAAACGTATTTGCAACAGTGACAAGCTGATTTTGTTTCTTCTCAAGTTCAGAGTAAATTTTATTTATTGTTTTTTGTGCGTTTTTTTCTTCCTCTAGTTTTACACAAACCATATATAAGTCCACATGCATAGTCAGAGAATATGAGTTTTTTCTAATCATTCTCTGAACCAATTTTTTGGACTTTGGCAAATTATCCGATAATACTAAGCACTGAAAATATGGAGTATAATACTGAGAAAAGTTACTTCCTTTTGATAAGTTCTCATAGATTTCTATTGCTTTTTCGTATTCTGCGGCTTGATAATATTGATATGCTAATTGTGAATCATTTGTTTGTGAAAAAGCAAATGACACACAAAACAGAAATACAAAAGTTAATCTCATCTATTCAATAATATCAAAACTAGTGTATTCTTGTAGAGCTTTAGGTATTTTGATTCCATTATCTGTTTGATTATTTTCTACCAAGGCCGCAAAGATCCTTGGTAATGCTAAAGCACTGCCGTTTAAAGTATGACATAATTGTGTTTTGCCGTTTTCATCTTTATATCTAAGTTTTAATCTGTTAGATTGATAACTTTCGAAATTAGATACTGAACTTACTTCTAACCATCTATCTTGACCTGCAGAATAAACTTCAAAATCATAAGTTAAAGATGCAGTAAAACTTAAATCTCCACCGCATAATCTTAATATTCTGTAAGGTAATTCTAATTCTTCTAAGATAGAAGACACATGATTTACCATAACATCTAAAGTTTCGTAAGAATCTTTAGGATGTTGAACCTGTACAATTTCTACCTTATCAAACTGATGTAATCTATTTAAACCTCTTACATCTTTCCCGTAAGAACCTGCCTCTCTTCTGAAACAAGGAGTATAAGCAGTACATTTAATAGGAAAATCTGCTTTATTTATGATTTCATCTCTGAAGAAATTAGTTACAGGAACTTCCGCTGTTGGTATTAAATACAAATTATCTGCAGTCACATGATACATTTGTCCCTCTTTATCAGGAAGTTGTCCAGTACCAAAAGCAGAATCTTCATTTACCATATAAGGAGGTTGAAATTCTTCATATCCATCATCTATATTTTTATCAAGGAAGTAAGAAATTAATGATCTTTGTAGCTTTGCTCCCTTATTGGTGTAAACCGGAAAACCAGCACCTGTAATCTTATTCCCCAATTCAAAATCAATAAGTTTGTACTGAGAACACAAATCCCAATGTGGTTTTTTGTTATCTGGTAATTGTGGAATCTCTCCTACTTCTTTAATTGTTTCATTATCTGCATCTGATTTACCATTAGGTACTAAAAAATGAGGAATATTAGGGATTTGAACTAATTTCTCCCATATCTGATGTTCTGTATCAGAAAGTGTAGATTGAAGTGATTTAGTTTTTTCTTTTATTTGAGCAGATTCTTCTTTTAAATCATTTGTCTCGGTTCCTTTCCCTTCTTTAAAAAGTACACCAATCTCTTTTGCTATTGAATTTGCTCTGGAAAGTAATTCATCAGATTCCTGTTGTATAGATTTTCTATTATCATCAAGTGTAATAACTTCATCAATTATTGAAGAAGCGTCAAAGTTTTTCACCTTTAATTTTTCAATAACTTCTTGTTTGTTGTCTCTTAAAAAATTAATCTGTAACATTTTCTTTTTTATTTTACGGTACAAAAGTAAACAAAAAAACTCTTGATTTCTCAAGAGTTTTTTCAGTATTATTATTTGAGAATAGAATTACTCAGTTACAACTGATACATATGATCTGTTTTTTCTCTTTTTAGTAAATTTTACGATACCATTAGTAAGCGCAAATAAAGTGTGATCTTTCCCTATACCTACATTATTACCGGGGTTGTGTTTAGTTCCTCTTTGACGAACAATAATGTTCCCAGCAATAATTTGCTGACCACCAAATATTTTCACACCTAATCGTTTACTTTCTGACTCTCTTCCATTTTTCGTACTACCAGCTCCTTTCTTATGTGCCATTGTATTATAGTTTTAAATTAAAAAATTACTCAGCTTTTTTAGATGCAACCTTTTTAGTGGTTGTTTTCTTTTTTACTGGAGATTTCTTAGATGCAGCTTTTGGTTTTTGTTTAGTTTCTGATTTTTTTGCAGGAACTTTTTTAGCAGCTGCTTTTTCATCAATCTTTAAAATTTCAAGCTTTGTTAAATATTGTCTGTGACCATTTTTTACTTGGTATCCTTTTCTTCTTTTCTTCTTGAATACAATTACTTTATCACCTTTTAGGTGATCTAGTACTTTGGCCGTCACTTTGGCTCCTTTTATAACTGGGGCGCCAACATTTACTTTTCCACTATTATCAATTAAAAGAACTTTCTCAAAATCTACTTTTGAACCTTCTTTTACTTCTAATCTGTGTACAAATATCTGTTGATCTTGTTCAACTTTGAATTGTTGCCCTGCTATCTCAACTATTGCGTACATTATTAATTATTTTTGAATTCGGACTGCAAAACTAATAAAATCTGCAAAATTAAGGATCAAAATCATCAAAAATTTTCTGAAGAAATAGATAAGAGTTATTAGTTATAAAAACAAAACTATATTTGTATAAAATTAAAGAATCCTAAAATGAAGAAAATTATATTGTCTCTACTAGTAATTATATCTGCAAACAGTTTCTCTCAACAAAGATGCGGAACTGCTGAAAGAACTCAAATGTTATCAGAGAATAACAAAGAATTTGCAATAGCAAAACAAAAAGTAAATACAGAAACTAAGAAATGGATAGAAAATAACTCTAATTATTCTTCAAAAAGCATTATTACTATTCCTGTAGTAGTACATGTAGTTTGGAAAAATTCATCACAAAATATTTCAGATGCACAAATCCTGTCTCAGATTGATATTTTAAACAAAGATTTTAGAAAACAAAATATTGATACTATAAATACTCCAAATGTATGGAAACCAATATCTGCAGATTGTAAAATTGAATTTTGTATGGCATCAATTGATCCTAATGGAAATACTACAACAGGAATAACCAGAACTCAAACTACAGTAAATTCTTTTGCAATGAATAATGACCCTGTTAAGTCTACATCAACTGGAGGAGCAAATCCTTGGCCAAGTAATGATTATTTAAACATCTGGGTATGTAAATTAGATAATTTACTTGGATATTCAACAGTTCCTTCTGGATGGAATAACCCTGGAGATGGAGTAGTTATTGGGTTTAATTATTTTGGACTAACCAATGACCCTCAATACGGAAAAGGGAGAACTACTACTCACGAGATAGGTCACTGGTTAAATTTAGAACATCTTTGGGGAGGAGGAAATGGTTGTGGAAATGATCAAGTAAGTGATACTCCTACTCAAGAATGGGAGAATTATGGGTGTCCTGCTTTTCCAGTAAATCCTAATAGCTGTAGTACATCAAACTCAAATGGAGAGATGTTTATGAATTATATGGATTACACTAATGACGCTTGTATGAGTCTATTTACAAACGGACAAAAAACACGTATGATTTCTGCAATAAGTCTATATAGACCTGAATTACTTACACAGCAGATTTGCGGAAATTCTGTGTCTGTAGAAAACACAACTATTCAAAATAAAAAATTAGTAAAAATTATAGATCTACTAGGTAGAGAAGTAAAGAAAATAAGAAATACACCCCTATTTTACATTTATGATGACGGAACTGTAGAGAAGAAGATTATTTTGAAATAGATGACCATCTAAAAGAATTAATAAATTTCAAAACTTCTTGTTTCATAATATTGTTCTGAACTTCAATTTCTGGATTTATTGAAGTTCTAAATTCTAAAAATCCGCTTACAAAATTATTAGATATATCAGTAATATAAAACATAGAGGATGTTGCAATATTAGAACCATATAACTCATAAGCACAAACATATTTATTCAATTCTGGGAGTTCTAAGAAACTAGAATCGACTACTGCTCCAAACTTTCTATGTTTATTAACTTTATTCTCGAAAAAAAACTTATTTCTCTGAAAATCAGAAGTTGAATCAACTACAAAAACAATATCTGAATTATATGATAGATATTTTATCCTATAAATATTATCATTTTTTTCTAAAACTGCAGAATTAGAATAACTAAATGTAATTATATCATCTTCAAAAATAGAAGTAACTTGTGAAGGTAATTCAATTTTTATTTTTGCTTTTGGTTTTGGGATGTAATATTCTTCTGAATTACAAGAAAAAATATACAGTACAATAGTTAATCCCACTAAAATATATATTAGACTTCTCATTTATTAATATTAACTTTTACCCTTTTTATTCTTCTATCATCTGCTGACTCGACAGTAAATGTGAAATTATCAATCTTAATTTCTTGTGAAATTTTCGGGATAACACCATTCTGTTCTAAAATAAGACCTGCAAGAGTTTCTGTATCTCCCTTTACATTATCAAAATAATCTGCTTCCCATTCTACAATTTTTAAAAAATCGATTAATGTGGTTTTTGCTTCAAATACAAAAGTATCGGTATCTAATCTTGAATATTGATGACCATCATCATCAAACTCATCATTTATCTCTCCAACTATTTCTTCTAGAACATCTTCTAAAGTTACAATTCCGGAAGTACCTCCATATTCATCTACCACAATAGCTAAATGAATCTTCTTTTCTCTAAATTCATTTAATAAATCATTAATCTTCTTTGTTTCAGGTACAAACATTGGCTCATGACGCAATGAAAACCAATCCACCTGATTTGAGGAAAGATGAGGAATTAAATCCTTTATATACAACACACCTTTTATATTATCAAAAGATTCCTCAAAAACAGGAATTCTCGAATAAGATGAAGAAATAATAAGTTGTAGAACTTCTGAATAGGAAGTGTTTCTATCTAATGCAATAACATCCGTTCTAGGTTTCATAATTTCCCTCACATCAATATTTGCAAACTCAACAATTGATCTTAATATTCTTTTCTCATCTTCATGTTCTACCCCATCAGAAGCTAGTTCAATTGCCTGAGAAATCTCTTCCATAGAAATATCTGCAGATTTTTGTTTTAATCGTTTATCAATAAAGGAAGTTGTAGAAGTTAAAACAGAAGCGATTGGAGTGAAAATCCAGTTGAAAAAGACAATGATTGGAGTCATCTTTTTGCTAAAACTTACCGCATTTTTCTTTGCATAAACTTTAGGTGTAATCTCACCAAGTAATACTAAAATGAAAGTAATAACGATAACCTGAATGATAAACTGAAAAGTACCTCCGTTTTCAAAAGAGAAAAATTTAGAAGTTAGGTAGGAAAACAGAATTATTATAGCAACATTTATAAAATTATTAGCTATTAATATAGTAGCCAATAATTTGTTTGGATTTTTCAACAAATTCCTGATTTTCTTTTCTTTCTTTTCATCAATTTTAGATAAATCCTCTAAGTTTTGGGAGTTTAATGAAAAAAAGGACACTTCAGAACCTGAAACAAGAGCAGATAAAAAAATCAGGATAAAAACAACTAATATATACAATACTAAGTCAATAGGCATCGCATTTACCTCAGATGAAATAGTATTTAATAATATGGGAAGAGGGTCTTCTTTCAAAATTTATAATTTAAAATGGCAAATCATCATTTCCATTTTCTTCAGTCTTCTCAGGAACCTCTGTAGAAGCAGAAGCGGGAGTTTCTGCATTATCTGCTTTTGATCCTAGCATAGTCATTTTATCAGCAATAATATCGGTTGCATATTTTGTATTTCCTTCTGAATCTTCCCATCTTCTATTGTGTATTTTCCCCTCAACATATATTGAGTTTCCTTTCTTTAAATATTTCTCAGCAATATCTGCAAGTCCTCTCCATAAAACTATATTATGCCATTCTGTTTGATTGACTCTTTCTCCTTGCTTGTTAGTATAACTTTCTGTAGTAGCTAAAGAAAAATTCGCAACTGCAACTCCACTATCTAAATGTCTTACCTCTGGATCTTTTCCTAAGTTTCCAACTAATATCACTTTATTTACTCCTGCCATAATTTTATTATTTTCTACAAATATACATTATTTATTTATGCAAAATTACAGATTTAATGTATTTATCAATTAAAATTGGAAGAGGATATTCTTCAATTTCAACCCAGTTTATTTTAAAAAAATTGGAGTCATTTATTGCATCACATTTAACATGATAAAAACTAGTATGTATTAACTGATGAGAGAGTTTATGTTTGATTTTCGTGGAAATTTTTTCAATTATTGGATAACCTATAAATAGATTCTTCCACTGCTTTGTGTTTACTAATTGATCCTCTGTAAATTCTCCTTCAATTAATGGAAATTGATATAAAGAATTCCATATACCTGAAGTTCTTTTTTGTAAATACGTATGATTTTCAGATGATATAATCAGATAATTAAAATACTTCTTTGTAACTTTTAGAGATTTGCTTTTTATTGGTAATAATTCCACTAACTCTGTTCCAAACGATTTGCAAGAATTACGTAGGGTACAAATACTACAATCTGTCTTTTTTGGTGTACACATTAAAGCTCCAAATTCCATTATTGCCTGATTATGAATGGCAGGATCTTCTATATTCATTAATTTTTGAGATAATTCTTTAAACATTTTCTTCCCAGATGATGAATCAATTGGAGTATCAATAGCAAAATATCTACTCAAAACTCTACTTACATTTCCATCTAAAACAGCATATGGTAAATTATAACAAAATGAAGAAATTGCAGCAGCAGTATAATCTCCTACACCCCTTAATTCTTTAATTAATTTGTATTCCGTTGGGAACTGTGAATTGAAATCATCTCTAATTATCTTTGATGTAGAATGCAGGTTTCTTGCTCTTGAATAATATCCTAAACCCTGCCAAACTTTCAAAACCTGATTCTCAGAAGCGTTTGCCAAATCAGTAATTGTAGGAAATTCTTCTATAAAATTAATATAATATGGTAAACCTTGAGAAACTTTTGTTTGCTGTAAAATAATTTCAGAGATCCATATTTTGTAAGGATTAGTCGTGTTTCTCCATGGTAAATCTCTCTTATTTTTATGATACCACTTTATTATCTCATCTGAAAAAATCATAAACAACTGAATCTGAGTTTTATATAAATTAAAAAAAGAATTTTTATAAAGTATTTTTAATAGTAAATTTAATATATTTGCGACTCCAAAAATAAAAGAAAAATTAACAAAATTTAATATTTAGTAAAAAATGACAAAAGCAGAGATAATAAGCAA
>JABHQB010000045.1 GCA_018695965.1 Flavobacteriales bacterium
AGATTTACCAAATTCGGTTAGTGAAACACGATTTTTGGAATACATGAATTCTCTTGCTAAGAAAAATAAAAATTACAGATCATATATTGGCATGGGATATTTTAATACTATAATGCCGTCTGTTATTCAGAGGAATATATTAGAAAATCCTGGATGGTACACCGCTTATACTCCCTATCAAGCAGAAATTTCGCAAGGAAGATTAGAAGCTTTGTTAAATTTTCAAACAATGATTTGTGATTTAACAGGAATGCAAATGGCCAATTCCTCTTTATTAGATGAAGGAACTGCTGCTGCAGAGGCTATGAGTATGCTTTTTAATACTATGAGTAGATCAAAGAAAAAATCGGGAGCAAATAAGTTTTTTGTTTCCGAACTGTGTTATCCGCAAACTATTGATATTCTGAAAACAAGATCAGAACCTTTGGGCATTGAATTAGTTATTGATGATTATAATTCAATAGAATTATCAGAAGAGTTTTTTGGTATTATTTTGCAATATCCAGCAAAATACGGGGAAGTGATAGATTATTCTGAAATTGTAACTAAAGCAAAGGAAAATGAAATAGGAATAGCAGTTGCTGCTGATTTATTAAGCTTATCTATTTTATCTCCTCCTGGTGAGTGGGGAGCAGATATTGTTGTTGGTACTTCACAACGATTTGGTATTCCAATGGGATATGGAGGTCCTCATGCAGGATATTTTGCAACTATCGAAAAATATAAAAGAAATATCCCTGGAAGGATTATTGGTGTTACAAAAGATGCGGATGGAAATACTGCCTTACGAATGGCCTTACAGACAAGAGAGCAGCATATAAAAAGAGAGAAAGCTACCTCAAATATTTGTACTGCTCAGGTTTTACTTGCGGTTATGGCCTCTATGTACGGAGTATATCACGGACCTTCTGGAATAAAGAATATTGGGAAGAAGATTCATTATCTCACCTCAAAACTTTCTGAAGGACTCACTCAATTAGGATACCATCAATTGAATAAAACTTATTTTGATACTATATTAATAAATGTAGGAAATGTATCAATGGAAAATATAAATACTTATGCTGAAGATGCAAAAATAAACTTCAATTATATTGATGAAAAAACACTTTCTATTAGTATTGATGAGAAAGATGATTTAAATAATATAAATGATATATTAGAGGTGTTTGCAAAAAGTTGTAATCATTCCGATTCTAAAAATTTGATTGAGGAAATTTTAGCAGGGAATTATGATGAGGCTTACAATAAAATTCCTGAAAAGTTATACCGAAAATCAGACTATTTGCAGAACGAAATCTTTAATAAATACCATTCTGAAACAGAAATGATGAGGTATATAAAAAGATTAGAAAATAAGGATTTATCTCTTACACATTCAATGATTGCTTTAGGTAGTTGTACTATGAAATTAAATGCGGCTTCTGAATTATTACCTTTGTCTTGGTCGGAACTTGGAAACCTTCACCCTTTTGTTCCTTCTCATCAAGCAAGAGGTTATCATATTATGTTTCATGAGTTAGAAGAAATGCTTTGTGAAATTACTGGATTTAACGCAATAAGCTTACAACCAAATTCTGGGGCACAAGGAGAATATGCAGGATTATTAGTAATTAGAGCATATCATAAAAGTAGGGGGGATATTCATAGAAATATTTGTCTAATTCCTTCTTCTGCACATGGAACAAATCCTGCATCTGCAGTTATGGCCGGAATGAAAGTTGTTGTTACTCCTTGTGATGAAAATGGAAATATTGATGTAAAAGCATTAAGAGAAAAAGCTATTGAACATAAAGACAATCTTTCCTGTTTAATGATTACGTATCCTTCTACTCATGGTGTTTTTGAGGAGAAGGTAATTGAAATCACTAATATTATTCATGAAAATGGAGGACAGGTTTATATGGACGGAGCAAATATGAATGCACAAGTAGGTCTTACAAATCCAGCAAAAATTGGAGCTGATGTTTGTCACTTAAATTTACATAAAACTTTTTCCATTCCTCATGGAGGTGGAGGTCCTGGAATGGGCCCAATTGGTGTAGTAGAACATCTAAAAGAATTTTTACCTACTAATCCAATCATAAATATAGGAGGAGAAAATGCAATTCATGCTATTTCTTCTGCACCTTGGGGGTCTGCTTTAGTTCTTACAATCTCTTATGCTTATATTAAGATGTTAGGTAAAGAAGGTTTGAAAGAAGCTACTGAAATGGCAATTTTAAATGCAAATTATTTAAAAACTCAATTAGAAAAAAATTATTCTGTTTTATATACTTCAGACAATGGAAGAGTAGCACACGAAATGATAGTAGATTTTAGAGAATATAAAAGCGGAGGGGTTGAAGTGGTAGATATTGCAAAAAGAATGATGGATTATGGTTTTCATGCTCCTACTGTTTCTTTCCCAGTTTCGGGTACTTTAATGATAGAACCAACCGAAAGTGAATCCTTAGCAGAATTAGATAGATTTGTTGATAGCATGAATTCAATAAAGAGTGAAATTAATGATCTGATTGAAGGGAAAGCAGATTCTGTTGATAATGTATTAAAGAATTCTCCTCATACAATACACTCTGTTATTAATTCTGATTGGAATCATACTTATACAAGAGAAACAGCCGTATTTCCTTTAGATTTTGTAAAGAAAAATAAATTTTGGCCTTCAGTAAGTAGGGTAGATGACGCTTATGGAGATAGAAATTTACACTGTACTTGCGCTCCTATATCTGATTATTCTGAGTAGAAAATATTTGTTGCTAAACACACTGATTGTGTGTGGATTAATAATTATATTTGCTTACAATTTTATAAACTCAAAAAAATACAAATGAAAAAAATTTATTTATCAATTTGTGCAATTTTAGTAGCTGCTCCTTCTTTTGCTCAACAAAATGATGTAAGAACTGTTGAATGCAGTGATAACACATCAAAGTTTCATTGGTACACTTCTAATGAAAACACATCTAAAGCACCTCCTTTTTGGTCAGATGATTTATCTGACGCTTCTTTATGGACTATGACTGATTACGCTCATGCAGGAACGCAAAATTGGGTAATTGGAACTGCTGCTCCTACAGGGCAATATTCAGCTCCGATGGGAGCTATCGCTTCATCTACAGCTGCAAATGGATTTGCAATGTACGATTCAGACGCTTTAGCTACTTCAGCTGCAAACGCTCAAGATGCTACTTTATCATTTAACAATTCTATTGATTGTTCAGCATATCAGTATGTTAATTTATCATTTGAATCATACCACAGAAAATTTCAAGATTCTGTATTTGTTGAAGTAAGTAACGATAATGTAAATTGGGATAGATATGAAGTTCATGCTGATTTAGGAGTAAATGATCAATCTAATAATTTTGAGGAAGTTTCTGTAAATATTTCTGCAACAGCAGGTAATCAACCGACTGTCTGGTTCCGCTTCAGATATGAAGGTCAGTGGGATTACGCTTGGATGTTAGATGATGTCTCACTTGCTGAAACACCAGATAATGCTGCTTCTATTTCTGATGCAGTTCAAGGCGGATGGTGGGTAAACTATCTTAATGTCGCTGGAGGCTTACTTGCAGGTTTCGATTTTACTTTTCAAACTCCTTCCCAATTAGCTGTAAATCCTTACTCTTTTGAAGCAGTTTTACATAACGATGGTGTGGGAGCACAAAATATGATGTTAAATTCTGAGGTATTTGATGACCAGGGAAACTCAGTATTTACTTCTACTTCTAACACTATGGTATTAGACATGTCTCATTCAGTTGATACTTTTGCGTGTAACAATACTTTTACTCCTACTTCTAATGGTGTTTATGAAATGAGAATTTGGGGGACGGGTGATTCAGTAGTTACAGATACTGCTGTTTTAGTGTCAATTGTAAATGATCATGTTTATGGTAGAGATTGGGATCAAGTTGCTGGTTCTCGTGGAGTAGCTAGAGATTGCGGTGGCATGGTAGTAGGTACTACATTGGACATATATGATAATGAAACTGTATACGCTTTACAAGTTCATATTGATGATGAATCAGCTGTAGGTACTGCGCTATATGTAGCTTTATATGAAAATAGTACAGACCCTGCAGCAGATCCTATTTTTATGACTCAATCAGATGATTATATATTGACTGCAAATGATATAGATAATTGGATTTCAGTGCCTTTTGATGGTGGATGGGATGTATTTGCCGAAACATCTTACTTAGCTGCTGTTGGAGGTTACGCTTCTCCTACAGACACATTTAAAGTAAATCTTTCAGGTAATTCTCAAGGTGCAACATGTTGGATTCAGGATAACGGATGTAGTATTGGATCTGGGGCGTTTGGAGATTGGTACTGGCTTTCAGATATACCAATGATCCGAATGAGTTTTGAACAACCGACTCCTTCATCTGTTGAGAATGTAATATCTAGAGAATTTAATGTATACCCGAATCCTAATAATGGTATATTTACTGTTGAACTAAATAATATAAAAGCTGATGATTACAAAATTTTAGTAACAAATGTTTTAGGACAAGAAGTTTATGTTTCTACTGAAAAAACATCTACATTAATTTCTGAGAAAATAGATCTTTCAGATTTAAGTAAGGGTGTCTATATGTTAGAGGTTTCTAATTCTGAATCTACAATAACTGAGAAAATTATTGTTGAATAACTAACTAATCAAACTATACATTAAAAAGCCGACTGAAAAGTCGGTTTTTTTTATCTATTTTTTGTAAGTTAGCAGTCCAATAATAATAACAATAATAATAATATGAAAAAACTATACACAATTGCTTCATTTGTTTTGGTCTCTGTAATTTCTTTTGCACAAGTTACATCAGATGCGTTCCCTGAACCAACAGATGTAAGTACAAAAATTTTAAAATCTAAAAAGATTGTTTCTTCTATATCGACAAAAGCTGCTCCTTTCTGGTCAGTAGATTTTAGTGGAGGTATTCCGTCAAACTGGACTAATGGATCTAATCCAACTCCTCCAGTAATTTCTGCACCATGGGTTTACAGAGGTCCTTCCACTAACCCTGGTGTTAATACAGGTTCTCAGGGAGCTTATGCAGGAACAAATGGTCCAATTGCATCCCCAACAGCTGCTAATGGATTCATGCTTTTTGATTCTGACTACTATGATAACGGAGGTACTGCTGGTAATTTTGGAGCAGGAACATACCCATGTAATAGCATTACTGGTGGAGCTCCAACAGGACATGTTGGTACACTTACAACAGATGCAATTGATTGCTCTATGTATTCTGATGTTTCTATTTTATTTAATTCTTTTTATAGAGAATATACAGGAATAGCAAAGATTGCTTTTAGTATTGATGGTGGAATAACTTTTACTGACACATTAGAAGTACACCCAGATATTGAAGTTAATGAAAGAACAGAATCTGATTATCAAGTGATGCTTAGAATGCCATTTAATATTGCTGGGAATCCAAATGTTCAAATGCAATTCATTTATGATGGAACAATTCTATATAATACCTCTTATAATGGTTATTATTTTTGGATGATTGATGATATAGAGTTAATTGAAACACCTGCTCATTTATTAGATATTAAGAGTGAAACATTTGGAGGATGGTGGATAGGATACCAGAATACAGGAGATGTAGGAATAGATTTTACCTTTAATCCATTAAATCAAGTAACTGCAAATCCATATAGATTTGAATCAGTTATATTTAATAATGGAGCTGCTGATCAATATACTACTACAATGCATGTAGATGTTGAGACTTCCGGATCTTCTGTTTGGACAGGATCTTCTTCTCCTACAACACTTTATACAAATACAAATGATACTTTAGTGACTACAACAAATTTCACTCCAACTTCAACTGGTATTCATCAGATTAACTTTTGGGCATCCTCAGACTCTTTTCCAACAACTGATACAATTGGTAGATCTACTATTGTAACTGATACAGTTTATGGAGTTGATTTTGACTGGGCATCTGATGGAGCTAATGCTGGATCAGGATACTTTTTAGGTCGTAGTCAGTGTGGGCAAGTATTAGGAAATGCTTTTGATATGTACGCTCAAGATGAAGCTACTTCTATTTCATTTCATGTTAATGATCAATCAGTAGCAGGAGCAGAAGTTAAAGTAGAATTATATGAGATCGACGCAACAGTTACTCCTTACGCTCCTATATATTTAGGAGAGTCAGACGATTATGAGTTAACTCAATCAGATATCGGATCTTGGGTTACAATTGCTTTATCACAAGAATATGATGTTTACGCTAATACAACATATGTTGCTGCTGTTAGAGGGTATGCAAATCCAACTGACACTTCTTTAATTAGTTCTTCATCTAATAACAACACTTTAAGTTTTATTCAAGATAATGGTTGTGATATTGGTAGTGGTGGATTTGGTTATTGGTATTCTGCTTCTCAACCATTATTAATTAGGTTAAATTTAGGTGAATTCTCTGTTACTCCACCAAATTCAATTAATGAAGATATATTTGACAAGAAATTCTCTGTTCATCCGAATCCTTCAAAAGGAATCTTTAATATAGATTTAATTGATGAGAAGAATGGAGATTATTTAATTTCTGTATCTAATATCTTAGGAGAAGAAGTTTATTCTGAAACAAGATTAATTACTTCTACAACAATAAATCTATCTGATTTAGAAAGTGGTATTTACATACTAGATATTCAGAATGGAGATTCATCAATTAGTAAAAAATTAATAATTGAATAAAAATATTCTTATTAAGAAAAGCCTGACGAGAGTCGGGTTTTTTTTATATCCAAAATTTACTTATGTTTGTTATCTAATTTTAAATGTTATATTATGAAGAATTTTTTACTATTATTTGCTATCATTATTTCTCTTACCACTTTTGCTCAATACGACAATAATAATTTAGATTGCAATAATTCATCAAAAATCATTAAAAATAATTTTCAATCTGATAAGAGTGCTATTATTATTTGGGAGGAAGATTTTGGAGGAGGGTTTCCTTCTGGATGGAGTACTTATACTAACAATACTGGTGCAGGAAATAATGGAACCCCTGCTACACCACCTAATACAGCAACATGTCCTTGGAAACATTCAACAGAGGGTAGTTGGGGTTATTGGAATAGCGAGCCAAAAGATGCTAATAATAACCCAATGAATGCATCTACCCCAATTAATTCTACTACATCTTCTAATGGTTTTCTTATTTCTGATATTGATTCAGCTAATCACTGGAGTGGTGGTGGTGCTACTGGAACCACTTCTGGAAGTAGCTCTGGTTCTACTTATCATTATCTGGAATCTTATTTTACCACTTCTGCTATTGATTTAACTGGATTTACTAATGTAAGTTTAGAATTTGAACATTCTTTTAGATTAAATAATTCTGTAAACTTAACGGTTGCAGTTAGTACAGATAGTATAAACTGGACTACTTATAACGTACAAGGTAATGCTACAAATAATCAAGCTTCTGGAGATCCAGAATATTTAAGCTTAAATATCTCTGCTGTTGCTGGAAACTCTTCTAGTACTTATGTGAAAATAGGATGGAATGCAAGAGTATATTTCTGGATGATTGATGACATAAAAATTGTTGAGACTCCTGATAATAGACTATCTCTTGTCGATGCGGAAAATGGTGGATGGTGGATTGGATATCAGACTGCAGGAGGACTTGGTATGGAATACACATATAATCCTTTAAAACAGATAATTGCAAATCCATATACCTTTGAGGGAATGGTAACAAATGCTGGAGCTCTTAATCAAACAACTAGAATTAATGTAGATGTATTTGATGACATTGGAAGTAATGTTTTCTCTACCACAAGTGCTGATAGCATAATAACACCTCAAGATACCATGACTTTTATTGGGAGTAATACATTTGCTCCTACTTCTCTTGGTCAATATTATTTTCAGACTTGGGCATCTTCTTTAGATACTATTTCGGATACTATTATAAGTAGTTCTAATGTAACAGACAATATATATGGTAGAGACGCAAATGATGACTATTCAGAATATGGACTTGGGAGATCTTGTGGAGGAATGGTAATAGGAACTTATTTTGATATTTATGATACGGATGATGTTGCTTCTCTTTCTGTATTTATGAAAGATAATTCTGTTGCAGGAGCTGATGTCTATGCAGTAATTTATGAAATTGATCCAGTTACTAATGATCCAATTTATTTATTCCAGTCAGACGATTACACCTTAACTTCAAGTGATGTTGGAGGATGGGCAACTATTTCATTTGCTGGATCAGAAACCTTGGTCCCAGGAACATATATGGCAGCTATTGGAGGGTATGCAAACCCTGTAGACACTTCTGTTATTGGGATGTCTCAATATACATATCCTACTACATGTTATATTCAGAAGAATGGATGTTTAAATACTGGTCAAACATTCGGTGATTGGTATTGGCTTTCAAGAGTTCCAATGATAAGAATGAATTTTGGCTCTGTTAATCCTTCTGCAATTGAAGAGAAAGTTTTTGGAGGAGAAATTTCTATTTTTCCGAATCCAACAAATGGAATTATTAGTATTGATATGATGGATGTTGATCCTTCTAACTATGATATTACTATTACAAATATTCTTGGTGAAGAGATCTTACATATAAACGAGAATGTTTCAGGAATTTATAATAATCAGGTTGATTTAGCTAGTTTCTCAAAAGGAACTTATGTTATTCAGATTGAAAATAAATATAAAGTATTTACTGATAAGATTATTGTAAAATAGAAAACAGAATAAATATCAATCTTATATATCTGAGATTCCGAATACATATTTATTAATTATATCCATTTCTTTTGCAAAGTGTGATCCAGAGAATCCACTAATATCTTCATATGTAACAATCTCCTGATATAAATTAAGATATTTACAAGCAAGTGGCATATACGACCAGTGCCATTTCTCTTCATTATACCCAGTTCTTCTCTTTCCTTCTCCCTTTTCAGTATAAACTTGATAGAAATCAAATTTAGGAGCATTAATTAGAAGCCATTTATATTCTTTATTTGCTTTTTTATTTTCCTCACTAAAATAATCGTCAAAACCATTTATATCAATATCGGTCCCCCAATGGTGTCTAGAAGTAGTTGGCATAGAACTCCAAAGCATAATTTTCTTTATAATTTCAACCTCTGATAATTCCTCTTTTTTATAGTTATTATATTTCCTTTCCCAAATACTTTTTTGAGAATAGAAATCTCTTGTTCCAGATATAATTGTTAGCTGTATTCCATCTTTTTCTGCAGCCTCTCTCATTTTGATAAAAGATTCTAATGTTTGTTTTTGTAGGTACATTTCAGATTTATCATGGTATTTTTTGTCTACTAAAACAAAATCTGGATGTATTTCTACTTTAAATTTTCCAATTAAAAGATCTTTTATTTCACTGTTAGTCATATCTAGATAGTTAAATTTAATTTCACAGAATATCTTCTTGGAGCCAAAAGGTCTGTTGGCCGTCTATATATTTCGGCATTTGTTGCATTATTAATTATGAAGTTTAGTTTAGCAATAGTATTTATTCTGAATCCAATTGATAAATCAATAAGTAAATTACCTTTTTTATTCATAAGACAATCTGTAATAGAAGCAAATCTATAAAATAAATTCACAGGAATTCAATAGACAGAAAATAAAATCCTTTGGTATTAGAATATTTTAGAGTCTAAGATTCTAGATTTAGAACTTTCTTATTCATTATTTTATGTAAGTTTGCTATATGAAGAAACTATTACTCATATTACTTTGCTTGCCACTAATTGGATTTGGACAAAGTTTATACAACCCTCAACAATTATATGATAATCCAGGTGGATTTTTTGATGAAGATTCTTTTAGAAGTATTCATTTAGATTTTTATAATCCAAATTATCATGCCTACTTAGTTAACGCATGGTTTTATAATCCAGACGAAAGAATTCCTGCTATATTAACATTGAATGGAACTGTTTATGATAGTGTTGGTGTGAGATATAAAGGGAATTCTACATTTTGTTTACCTAATGACGATCTTAATCCTAAAGTACCTTATAATATTGATTTCAATTATTTTATAGATAGTCAAAAAGTATTAGGATATAAAAAGATGAAGTTAGCTAATGCATGGATGGACCCAACCTATGTAAAACAGATTGTTAGCAGCAATATCTACAGAAATTACTTGCCTTCTGGTGAGTCTAATTTAATAAAACTATATGTACAAGGTAATTATTTAGGACTTTATATAAATGATGAGTCTATAAATAAACAATTTATTAAAAAACATTTTGATGAAAAGTCAGGGCCACTTTTTAAATGTGATAATATTGATCGATTTTGTGATACCGCAAATGCTCCTTCTGCATACCCTCCTAGCCTGATATATCTAGGAGAAGATAGTTCATTGTATTATAATAGCTATGATATGAAGTCAGATAATGGATGGGGAGAACTTGTTAATCTCATAACAACTCTTAATTATAATTTTAGTCAAATAGATAGCGTTTTAAATGTAGATAGAACTCTTTGGGCGTTTGCCGTAAATCAGGTTCTTTTAAATTTGGATTGCTATAATACTTATTATATTCATAATTATTATTTGTATCAAACAAAAGACGGCTTGTTTCAAATGATTCCATGGGATTTAGATAATACTTTCTCCGGAGCTATTATGGGGTTTGATTACTTTAATCAATCTAATATCTATGAATATGATCCTTATCATGATGGATCTCCGAATTCTCCAGGAGAAAGACCTCTTGCTGAGAAACTGTTTAACGATCCTTTATATAGAAAACAATACACGGCTCATATGCGGACGATAATAAATGAATCATTAGATACTGCTGTAATTAGAAATCAAATAAACCAGTTACAAGCTTTAGCTCATAATGCTGCTGATAACGATCAATGGAAAGGATTCACCATGGCTCAATATTATAGTAATGTAGAATCTGCTATTTGGACTAGCTGGGGTTTTGGAGGAATTATGTCTACTATTGA
>JABHQB010000046.1 GCA_018695965.1 Flavobacteriales bacterium
ACAGTATATAGTACAAAAGAGAAAAGTTCTCCCATTTTCAATCCTTCAGAATGTACCTGTTTGGTTCCAAACCAAATTACTGAAATAATTGATCCAAATACACAAAGTATAATAAATGACTAGGATTATTACTTAAAAGAAAACAAATAAAAAAAATGATATCTTCTTATGTAGGAGAAAACGAAGAGTTTGAAAGACAAATGTTAAGTGGAGAACTAAAGGTGGATCTAATTCCACAAGGTAGTTTAGCGGAAAGATGTAGAGCTGGAGGTGCTGGAATTCCAGCGTTTTTTACTCCAGCTGGATATGGAACTGAAGTTGCTGAAGGAAAAGAGGTAAGAGAATATAATGGTAAGTCTCATATTTTAGAGTCGGCACTTACAGCTGATTTTGCTTTTGTAAAAGCTTGGAGGGGAGACGCTGCTGGAAATCTAATTTTTAAAGGAACAGCTCGAAATTTTAATCCTCTTATGGCAATGGCAGGAACAATTACCGTTGCTGAGGTAGAGGAATTAGTTCCTGTAGGAGAATTAGACCCCAACCAAATACATACTCCAGGAATTTTTGTACAAAGAATATTACAAGGAGAAAATTATGAGAAGAGAATTGAACAAAGAACCGTCAGAAAAAGAGAATAATGGCTTTAGATAAAAACCAAATAGCACAGAGAATATCTCAAGAGTTAAAACATAACATGTATGTGAATTTAGGAATTGGAATACCAACTCTTGTAGCGAATTTTATACCAACAGGAATTGATATTGAGTTTCAATCAGAAAATGGAGTTTTAGGAATGGGACCATTTCCTTTTGAAGGAGAGGAAGATCCAGATATGATTAATGCAGGAAAGCAAACTATTACTACACTTCTAGGAGCCGCTTTATTTGATTCCTCTATATCTTTTGCAATGATAAGAGGAAAACATGTTCAACTTACCGTTTTGGGAGCTATGGAAGTATCGGAAAATGGAGATATTGCTAATTGGAAAATACCAGGGAAAATGGTAAAAGGAATGGGAGGAGCTATGGATTTAGTAGCTTCAGCAGAAAATATTATTGTAGCTATGATGCATTCAAACCGAAAAGGAGAAAGTAAGATTCTGAAAACCTGTACCCTCCCAATTACGGGGGTTAATTGCGTAAAAAAAGTAGTTACAAACCTTGCTGTTTTGGAAGTTACAGATAAAGGGTTTAAACTTTTAGAAAGAGCTCCAGGAGTTTCTGTTGAAGAAATAAAAAATTTAACGGAAGCAGATTTAATTATTGAAGGAAAAATTCCAGAGATGAAACTTTAATTTAATTTTTCAGTCAAATCAGCTATTTCTTTTCTTACAGATTTTCTATTATATAAAATATTATAAACCGCCTGAGTAATTGGCATCTCTACATTTAGTTTTTCATTTATTTCAGAAATACATTTTACTGAATAATATCCTTCTGCAATCATTTTTAATTGTAGTTGAGCAGAGTTTACACTATACCCCCTTCCAATCATTTCTCCAAAAGTTCTATTTCTACTAAATTGAGAATAAGCGGTTACTAATAAATCTCCCAAATAAGCAGATTCTTTTATATCTCTATTAATCGGATGAACCTTATCTACAAAGCGTTTTATTTCTCTAATTGCATTAGAAATTAATACTGCCTGAAAATTATCTCCATAACCTAAACCATGACAAATTCCAGAAGCTAGAGCTACTACATTTTTCAGAACAGATGAATACTCTGTTCCATAAATATCATCTGAAACATTAGTTTTAATATACCTTCCCGAAATAGAATTTGCAAAAAACTCTGCTTTTTCTACATCACTACAAGCAACAGTTAAATAAGAAAGTCTCTCCAGAGCAACTTCTTCCGCATGACAAGGACCAGTTAGCACTCCAATATTTTTATAAGGAACATCATACTGATTATGAATAAACTCCCCAACAATAGTATTGTTTTCAGGAACAATCCCTTTAATTGCAGAAACAATAATTTTTTCTTTTAGAGAAACATTTAAATTATTTAAAGTAGATTTTAGAAATGCAGAGGGAACAGCAAGAACAATTAAATCAGAATTTTCAATTACACTACTTATATCGGAACTTATATTTAACTTTTCCTTTTTTAGTTCTGCATCTGAGATGTAATTTGGGTTGTGTCCGTAAGTTTCAATATGACTGATAGAATCTTCATTTCTCATCCACCAATTTATAGAGTTAACATTTTCGCAAAGCATTTTTATAATAGCTGTAGCCCAACTACCTCCACCAATTACTCCTATATTTTTTTTATTTTGTTTCTCCTCCATAGGAAACGATTCCACCACTTAAATTTACAACTGTTTTAAATCCTATACTTTTCATAATTTCCTGAACCTTAGCAGAACGAGATCCAGAATGACAATGAACTACTATATTTTCCTCTTTTTTATCCGAGATACTATCTAAACCATTACCCAAATCAGATGTAGGAATTAGATAATCCATTCCAATTATCATTTTAGTATCATTTTCAATTACTTCCCTTACATCAATTAAAATAAAATTTACTAATCTACTGTTTCTACCATCTAACAAATCAACTAACTCTACCGAATTTATTTCATCTTTTTTAAATAAAGGATTTAGCTTTTCAGAATTTAAATTTAACTTATGTTCAACCATAGAGACATCTACTTTAACATAATTATCTACATAACTAGAAGTGCAAAATATACCACAATGACATATACCATCTTCTGGAATCTCTTTTTCTAAAGCGGGTTTACATGGACACACTCTATCATTTAATTTTTTTTTCTCTTCCCTGGTTTCTCCAATCACAACAAAACATGGACAATATCTTGATCCGTGTTTTAATTTATTAGATGTAAGTCCTTTAGCGGTAATATCATTAATTTCCTTATTAGGATTTGGAAATAAATTCATTTTATCGTAAACCAAACTAACAAATTTATTAGTTTTTTCTAATTCTTTTTCGAACTGTTTGTCCATTTGGATGGGTTTTTATTAATTCGTATTAATAGATTTTTAAGTTATCTAAACCATTAAAGATTAATCATTTTTATTTTCAGATTTCATTTGTGGGAAGAAAAGCACATCCTGAATAGAATTAGAGTTTGTCATAATCATACTTAATCGATCAATTCCAATTCCCAAACCAGCAGTTGGAGGCATTCCATATTCAATAGCTCTTAAGAAATCTTCATCAAGAACCATCGCTTCTTCATCTCCCTTTTTCCCAAGTTCTAATTGTTCTTCAAATCTTGCTCTTTGGTCGATTGGGTCATTAAGTTCGGAAAATGCATTGCAAATTTCTTTTCCATTGCAAATAGCTTCAAAACGCTCCACTAAACCGTCGTGTTCTCTATGTTTTTTAGCTAACGGAGACATCTCCACAGGGTAATCAGTTATAAATGTTGGTTGAATTAATTCTCCTTCACATTTTTCACCAAAAATTTCATCAATTAACTTTCCTCTACCCATGCTTCTATCAACCTTAACTCCTAATTTCTTAGCAGTTTCAGACATTATTTCTTCATTCATTTCTGAGATATCAATACCTGTAAAATGCTCAATTGCTTCATACATTGTATATCTTTTCCAAGGTCTTTGAAAATTGATGATATTTTCACCCACTTTTACTTCAGTTGTACCATGTAAATCCATAGCAATTTTCTCTACCATTTCTTCTACTAAATCCATCATCCAAGAATAATCTTTATAAGCAACATAAAGCTCCATTTGTGTAAATTCAGGATTATGAAATCTACTCATTCCTTCATTTCTAAAATCTTTAGAAAACTCATAAACCCCATCAAATCCACCAACAACTAACCGTTTTAAATATAGTTCGTTTGCAATTCTTAGATACAATTCCATATCTAAAGTATTATGATGTGTTTTAAATGGCCTTGCCGCAGCACCACCATAAAGAGGTTGTAAAATTGGAGTTTCTACTTCTAAATATCCTTTTTCATTTAAGAAAGATCTCATTGAATTTGTAAGTTGAGTTCTCTTGATAAACGCATCTTTCACATCAGGGTTGACCACCAAATCTACGTATCTTTGTCTATATCTTTTTTCAGGATCTGTAAAAGCATCATGAATAGCTCCGTCCGTATCTACTTTTGGAAGAGGCAGTGGCCTTAAAGTCTTTGTAAGAACGGTTAGGGTTTTAACTTTTATTGAAATTTCACCAACTTTTGTAGTGAAAACAGTTCCTTTTATTCCAATAATATCACCAATATCCAAAAGTTTTTTAAATACAGTATTATACATAGTCTTATCTTCTCCTTCACAGATTTCATCTCTATTTACATAAATTTGAATTCTTCCCTCACTATCCTGTATTTCAGCAAAAGACGCCTTACCCATAACTCTTCTACTCATCAATCTTCCAGCTATTATTACCTCAGTTGCAGATCCATCAACATAGCTCTTTTTTATGTTTTCAGATGTATTATTTACATCAAACGTATCCGCAGGGTATGGATTTATACCTAGATCTATTAGTTTTTGTAAGCTTTCTCTTCTTACTATTTCTTGTTCGGAAAGTTCTCTATCCATTTGTAATTTTTTTACAAAGATAAGAATTCTTTTCTCCTAATATTTTGTAATTTGTGCTTCCTTAAAATAAAATAAAAACGGAAAAGATGAAAATGAACGATTATATTAATGATTTTACAAATCATTTAACAGAAGCGATGGAAATTGGAGATACGTCAAACTTAAAAAAATCAGATAAAAAATTTAATAATATTTTAATTTGCGGACTAGGAGGATCTGGAATTGGAGGAACTATTATAAATGATATTATTTCTTCAAAAGCAAATATTCCAATTTTAGCAACTAAAGATTATAGTATTCCAAATTTTGTTGATGAAAATACTTTAGTAATTGCTTCATCTTATTCTGGGAATACTGAAGAAACTATATATGCTTTGGAAAAATGCCAAAACAGAAATACAGAAATTTGTATAATTACTTCCGGAGGGAAATTAAAAACTATTGCAGAAGAAAACCATTATAATCATATAATAATTCCTGGGGGACACCCACCAAGAGCAATGTTCGGATACGCTTTTACTGAACTTTTTTATGTGTTGAATCATTACGGAATAATAGACAATTCATTTAAATCAGATTTTACAAATTCCATTTCACTACTAAATTCTGAAAAAGAAGACATTCAAGACAAAGCTATGGAATTAGCAAAAAAAATGTACCAAAAAACCCCCGTCATTTATGTTGCTCAAGGATTTGAAGGAGTAGCGGTACGTTTTCGTCAGCAAATAAATGAAAACAGTAAAATGTTGTGTTGGCATCATGTTGTTCCTGAAATGAACCACAACGAACTGTTAGGATGGAGAACAAATGTTGATGATTTAGCGGTAGTATATTTCCGCAATAAATCAGATTTTGATAGAAATCAAATCAGAATGGACATAAACAGAAAAGTAATTTCGAAATTCACGAATAATATTACAGAAGTTTGGAGTAAAGGAGACTCTCAAATAGAAAACACTCTGTATCATATTAATTTAGGAGATTGGGTAAGTTGGTATTTGTCTGAAATGAATAATGTTGATGCAATTGAAATTGATGTAATTAATTTTTTGAAAGGAGAGTTATCAAAAGTTTAATGAATAAAAAAGTAAAATTTGAAGATTTAGGACTGATTGATTATAAAAAATGCTGGGATTATCAGGAAGATCTTTTTTCAGGGATTCTGAAAGTAAAATCAAAAAACAGGAAGGAAAACACAATCAATCCGACAAATAATTATTTACTTTTTTGTGAACATCCACATGTTTACACACTAGGGAAGAGTGGAGACGAAAAGAATTTATTAGTAAATGAAGAATATCTTAAAAGTAGGGGAGCAACTTTTCATAAAATTAACAGAGGAGGAGATATTACTTATCATGGACCAGGACAAATTGTAGGATATCCGATACTAGATTTAGAAAACTTTTTTACCGACATTCATAAATACTTAAGATTCTTGGAAGAAGCGGTAATACTAACCTTATCGGACTATGGTTTAAGTGCAGAAAGGTCTAAAGGAGAAACTGGGGTTTGGTTTGATGTAGGAACTCCAAATGCAAGAAAAATTTGTGCTTTGGGAGTGAAAAATAGTAGGTGGGTTAGTATGCACGGATTTGCCTTTAATGTAAATTCAGATCTTTCTTATTTTGGAAATATTGTGCCTTGTGGTATTATAGATAAAAAAGTCACATCTTTAAAAAAGGAGTTGGGACAAGAAATGGATATAACAGAAGTAAAAAACAAACTAAAAACCCATTTAGTTCGTTTATTTGAAATAGAAATAATCTAAAATGAAAAAAATAGTAAAATATTTATTATTCATTATTATAGCAATTAATTTGTTAATTCTGATTAGTGGGAAAAGTTGGATATACAAAGCAATTTCAATTACTTATTTAAAAGGACACACCTCTTCATACATTCATGATTTTGTTCATTTTCCAGCAAATACAATTGAGGCAGGAACCTATGAAGAGTGGCTAATAGCAAAAGACTACAATAAAGTAAATTTACCAGAATTTATAAAACCCACCAACAAAGAACTAGAAACGGTTGCTTTTTTGGTAATAATAAATGACAGTATTACATATGAAGAGTATTGGCATGGATATTCAGAAGATAGCGCTTCTAATTCTTTTTCTATGTCAAAAAGTTATATTTCTCCCTTGGTAGGAGTTGCAATTAAAGATAATATAATAAATAT
>JABHQB010000047.1 GCA_018695965.1 Flavobacteriales bacterium
AGCATATCCAGCAGATCTTGCTAACCTATTACATTCTCCCTCAACAAAAGCATCAAATGTATAAGATGGATTTAATTGAGGATTAATATTTATCTTCTGCAATCCAGGAATAATAAAAGGATTTCTGATAGATGGACTACTTACTCCAATAGGCATGCTGATAGGATTGTTCTTAACTGAACCATGATGATTAGATGGTAAGTTTGTAATGTACGGATTAGAGTTGCCTCCACCTTCAACTACAATATTGTAATCTAGTTTACCGTCTTTTCCTAAAAATCTTTTTATGGTTTTCCTAATAAGAGTAATATAATGCTCTTCCAAATATTCAAAAAAGAACGCTGTAGGAACTTGGATAGTTAGAGTTTTTTCTTTAATATCTACTGGTGTAATAGGTTCAAACCAAGTCTTGAAATTTTGTGGGCTAACATTGTCTTTAATAACGTTTAAACATTTATCCCATACTTCTTGACATGTTAGTGTATTCATCTTTACTTCTCTTTGTTTTGTAGTTTTGTATGCTTTTTTCTGTATGTCAATTAAATAATAAACAATTCAATTGAATCACAATATTAGTAAAATGTTAACAAACGGAAGTTAAAAAACAGTAAAAAATTTCGCTTGACTTTTAACTTTTTTTTACAGTTATATTCTGCTAGATAAAGCCCAAAGTATAGTTTTAAATTTTGAAGTAAAAATGTACTATAAATTACTTGCTTTTTATAAATATTGAACCTCCTCTTACTTTTTTTACACACGATTTTTGATTAAAAAAATAATCAATTCGCCCAATGTTAATTCCAGCCCATCCAACTTGCGCAATTTGAACATTTTTTTTATCCATATTTCTCACAATTACTGGCTCATTTAGAAAAGTATGAGTATGTCCTCCAATAATTAAATCTATATTATTTGTTTGACAAGCAAGTACTTTGTCAGATATCTTTTTAGTGTTATATTTAAAACCAAGATGAGACAAACAAATAACCAGATCGCAACCTAGAGAAACCTTTAAATAATTAGAGTAATAATTAGCTTTTTCTATAGGGTTTTGATATAAGGTATTGCCATACAGATTCTTAGGAACAAGTCCGTCTAATTCAATTCCAATTCCAAAAACCCCAACTTTTATTCCTCCCTTATTGAATACTTTATATTTTAAATATTTGTCGTGCATATTGGTGTTAGAGAAGTCGTAATTAGACACTATAAATGGAAATTTCGCATGCGGTAATTGATTAACTAAACCATCTAATCCGTTGTCAAAATCATGATTTCCTATAGTTGATGCATCATAACCCATTTCACTCATCAATTTTAACTCTAATTCACCACCATAAGTATTAAAATATGGCGTCCCTTGAAATATATCTCCTGCGTCTAACAGCAGCACTTGATTTCCCTCATCACGAATCTTTTTTATAATGGTTGATCTTTGAGCCATTCCACCAACCCCTTTATTTCTTCCGCTTTCAAAAGGATGAATATGAGAATGCATATCGTTTGTATGTAAAATAGTAAGTTGCTTTAATTCTGAAGTATTAGAAAAGGCTTTTGATGGTATAATACTCATAGCAGCGGTGCCTAACGCAGCTCTTTTTATAAAGTCTCTTCTATTATTCATTCTGATATTTTGTTATTCTTCCGTCTAATTTAGAAGAGATAGTTTGTTCTGATTTACAATAGTTAATAATTGCATCTCTTATCTTCAGTCCAACTTTGAGTTGGTTTTTATTGTTAAAGAAACTCATTTTATCTCCTCCATTAGCTAAATAATCTGATGTTAATACTCTGATTTTATAAGTTTCTTCAATTTCACTAACTATATACACTTCTTCTTCACCACCACAACTACTTGCAATTACTGGTACACTAATTAAAATATCATCTCCCTGTCGATAAAGAATATCTCTACTAGACAATACCATACAAGAATCTATTGAGTATACACTAAGTCCTGAGAAAGGTTCTCCTTCTCTTACGAATATATATTCTATTAAGTCAAAAAGTTCTAATGTATTTAACTCTAGTATTACTAGTTCGTTCTCAAAAGGCATAAGTTCATAGATTTTTCCTCTAGTAATTTCTCCTTGTGGAAGAGTGGATCTTAATCCTCCGTTATTCATTATGCATATGTCAGCTAAGTAAGAATATTGATCTAAACATAAATCTGTAACAAAGTTTCCAAGTAAACTTTCAGGTCTTCCTTTTGTCATTTCAATTTCAGAAACACACAACACTTCATTCATTACCGAATCTATTCCTATTTTATAAGGTTCAATTATTGAAGTTATAAGAGAGTCTGGACTTGCAGAAACGGAAACTATACTGTTTTGTTTTGATTTAATAACAAGTTGTGTACTGCAAGCTGACAATAAAATTGCAACTATATATATAATGTGTAATCGTAGTTTCATTTGATTTACAATTTTAAGAATAATTTTACTTTCTGATAATATATTTATTTATTTTTGTTGCAATTATTTTTATGTATACACGCAAAACAAAACTAAGAGTTAGATACGGAGAAACAGATCAAATGAAATACGCTTATTATGGTGTGTACGCTCAATATTTTGAAGTTGGTAGAGTCGAGTTATTAAGAAGTTTAGGTGTTACATATAAAGAATTAGAAAATCTTGGATTTGTACTTCCGGTTGTAAATTACAATATAGACTATAAAAAACCAGCGTTTTATGATGATGAACTTACTATTGAAACTACAATAAAAGAAACTCCATCGATAAAGATTACGTTTAATTACAGAACTTTAAACGAAAAAGGAGAGATATTGAATACTGCTGAAACTACGTTGGTTTTTGTAGATTCTAAAACTGGAAAACCTTGTCAATGTCCTGAGATTTTAATAAATAAATTAAAAGAGATTTGAAGAAATACTTGGCTGAGCTAATAGGTACTTTTATAATGATTTTTATTGGAACAGGATCAATTATGATAGACAGTATTCACAATGAAATTGGAAACATTGGTATTGGTCTTTCTTTTGGGTTATCTGTAATGTCTGTTGTCTATGCTATTGGGAGTGTTTCTGGAGCTCATATAAATCCTGCGGTAAGTATCGCGTTTTGGTTAGATAAAAAGCTGATGACAAAAGATTTGATTCCATATATATTTTTTCAAATAATTGGAGGGATTCTTGCTTCAACGTTATTGTTCTTTCTTCTTCCAGAATCTAAAACAATGGGCGAGACTCTAGTGAAATGTGATGATTGGAAATTAGTCTTTATTGTAGAATTTATAATTACATTTATACTGATGTTTGTTATTCTTCAAGTTTCAGATAAATCAAGAAATTTAGATAGATTCTCAGGTATTGCTATTGGAGGTGTAGTGGCATTTGCAGCTATATTTGTTGGTCCTATTTCAGGAGCATCAATGAATCCAGCAAGAAGCATAGCTCCAGCGATATTGATCAATGATTTTTCGTATTTATGGATTTATATTGTATCTCCAATCTTAGGAGCTGTCTTGTCAGTTTTTGTTTATAAGATAATTAAAACAAAAAAAATATTGTAAGAATTGCTACTCTTTTTTCCTAAAACTTCTTAATAAAAATATAATTATTGTTAGTTGTAAGATAATTAATAAGTAGTGTAAAATTCTAATTTTTATTTCTCCTTCAGAGATTAAATATACATGCTCCAATACTTTATAGAATACGTAGGAAACAGAAAGTCCTACTAAATATCCTATTTGTTTCAGGATGTCAATTTTTGACAAGAAATTTTTATCGTGAGCTACTAGAGTTTCAGCTCTTACTAAATATCCTCCAAAAATAAAAGTAAATTGGTATAGACAATAAATAAGTAAAGCGGAAATAAATGAAATATTTAGTGATAGAAAAACTAATAGTGTCAATAACATTACTATTTCTACAATTAATGATATCTTGAAGAAACTATTAATGTTTAGAAGTTTCTCGTAGAATAAAGCTATAAGTAACATTGCAGAAGCTAACACTATCCCACCAAGAGAGTAAATTGAAGGGTCTTCTAAAGGTTTGTAAATAGTAAATAATATTCCTACAGAC
>JABHQB010000048.1 GCA_018695965.1 Flavobacteriales bacterium
AGAATGCACAAGTTCAACTACTGAAGTGTTTTTAAATGAGGAATTTACATTAACTGCTTCAGGAGCAATTCTAGAATATTGCAGCTTTATTGGAACCATATGATAATCTATTCCATCAAAAAATCCTGCTTTTGGTAATGAAACATTAAGGATCAAAGCCTCCCCAAACGTGGGTTCATCAATTTTATAACTTTTATAGGAACCTAGTCCAAATTCTCCAGAAAAAATAACTTCTCTTATCTTAAAATCATACTCCAATGATTGAATAGAAAATTGTCTAAAATTATTTTTCACTGAGTCTGTTGCTGTTATAGAAGTAAAATAATTAAGTGCAAAATTTGAGCCATTACCTATATCATTATTTATTCTTAATCCTGTACAATAATCATCTTTCCCAAAAGAAACTATCTCCCCAATATTATGTTGAGTTTTTCCTATAATAGATTGAAAAGAAAATGTAGAAGATGAAGGACCTTCAATTCCTGATCCTGTGAGAGTAACCCCTTGAAAAGCAACATTTCCAAATCGTAAATCCTGTGAAATAGATCCTTTATCGTAATATTTACTGTATCTCTCTGACACTTCTTTACTTAATGGATCATATGGAGCACGTTCAAAAAGACTATACCTTAAATATCCTTCCTCCGCCCAAACAGTAAGTTTACTTTGCCTATACCATTTTATACCTCCAGCATGTACTCCAAATTTTCCATAATCAGAGTTAATTGTTGAGTATAAATTTGTCCCAAGATACATTGATACGCTATTATTATCAAAGGTTCCATTAAAAGGACTATTTAACATTAAGTCAGTACCAATGTTAACGTTCTTATTTGCTTTTCCAGAAATTGAGAGCATCATCATTGGCTCACGATATCCAGTACCTATACCAATTGTTGTAGATTGGGGATATTCTCCAGAATAATAAGTAGGAACATCCAAATCATACATCTCTTGAAAATTACGTATATATCCTAAAAATCTAAAATAGCCACCCATCCTTATATTTGAAATTGGATCTTTAATAGTAATTGGTGTACTCTGGAAGTTAGTACTACTAGAATCGATTTGTGAAAAAGAGAGAAAAGGAACAGATATAATAAAAAATATCATTAAGAAAATTACTTTATATATTCCTCCTGAGCCCATTATCTTTTAAAATTAAACTCTTTGGAAAGATTATTAATTATTAAACTAAATTTTCCTTCCTCTACTATCCATTTATTTTCCTTACCATAAAATTTTAAATCATCAATACCAATAGTAAATTCAATAGTTCTTTTTTCTGATGGTTCTAATTCAATCTTTGTAAATCTTTTTAACTTTTTTAGTGAAGGAGAAATGCTTGCAAAATGATCTCTAACATATAACTGTACAACTTCTTTGCCTTTCATTTTACCAGTATTTGTTACATCTACTGAAACTAATAATTCTTTTTCAGCAGATATTGTTTTACTACTTATCTGCATATTAGAATATTCAAATGTGGTATAACTCAAACCAAAACCAAAATCCCATTGTGGATTATAAAAATCGTTCTTCCAAGTATTTGCATTTATTAATTCTGATTGTTTATGATCATAATGCATTATAACTCCATTATATCGAGGATATGTATAAGGCAATTTACCAGATGGATTTATATCTCCACACAATATATCAACAATAGCAAAAGCTCCTTGATCCCCTGGAAGATATGCCTGCACTATAGCGTTTGATAATGGTTCAATATCTCTGATGATCTTAGGCCGTCCTTCTACAAGAACTAAAATTATAGGTATACCTGTTTTACTTAGTTCTTCAACAATTAATTGCTGCTCTTTTGGCAGGTCTAATGTATAAATATCACCTGGCCTTTCAGTAGAAGGAAGCTCTCCTACACAAACAATTGCAACATCTGAAGACTTTGCCGTCTGTACAGCATCTTGAAGGTCTGAAGATGGAATATCTGCCTCATCCCCATCTTTCATTATCATTTTTGATCCTTCAAAGTAATTTACTCTACTAAACCTTTCTTCAATTACATCTTTAATTGTTGGATAATCATTATTATATGTTTCATCCAATCCTTGCCATGTATGTGTCCATGCTCCATTTAAACAATTTAAGCTATTTGCTGTTGGGCCAATAAGCAATATTGAATTATTAATA
>JABHQB010000049.1 GCA_018695965.1 Flavobacteriales bacterium
AGAACAGAAAGTAATGGTCTTTTCTAATTTTGCGTAAGCCTTATAAATAGCGTAAGAAATATCTTGACCACCACCAATAATAATAGGAATAATTCCCTTATCAATTAAATCTCCACAAACCTCAACAATTAAATCAAATGATTCTTTTCTTGTTGGCATCAAACTTAAAGTTCCTAAATCTGCAATTTTTGGTAGATTCTCGAAATAAAGACGATAAAAGGAATCTCTAATCTTACACTCTGATGAAGAAGGGATATTATCTGTTCCTTCAAATTCAGGAACATTAAAAATAGCTATTTCAGCATAATCAACTTTCGGAAATGATTCTTGTAAATGAGAATCAATCTGAAAACCAACTTGTGAAGGGTTCCACCTTTCTTTTACAGAATATAATCCCGGATTTAATGGTAAAAAATTAGATGATATCTCCATTTATTTCTTCTTTCTATTGTACTTTGATTTAGGCTGATTCTCCATTAATTCCAAACATTTTTCTCTTGTTAATTCTTTTGGTTCCAAATCTTTTGGTATTTTAACATTTATTTTCTTTCCTTTTGGTGGAGTCACCTGAATAAACAGACCGTATCTACCATTAAGAACTTGCACTAAAGGATTTCCGTCAAAATTAGAAATTAATCTATCTTTATCTGCTTGAATCTTAATTTTTATCAACTCAATTGCTCTATCAATTTCAATAGTTAAGGGGTCATCACCATCATCTTTCTTGATAGAAGTAAACTTCCCGTCATATCTTAAATACGGTCCAAATCTACCAACAGAAGCAACGACCTCCTTACCCTCAAACTCACCAATATTTCTTGGTAACTTAAACAAATCCAGAGCTTCCTCTAAAGAAATTGTTTGTATAGATTGTCCTTTCATTAATGATGCAAATTTTGGTTTAGGAGCATCCTCTTCTTCTTGTTTTTCCCCTAATTGAACCATTGGTCCGAAAGGTCCAATCCTTACGTATACATTCTTACCTGATACTGGATCTTCACCTACTAATCTTTCTCCAGTAGACTTCTCTACATTTCCTATTACGTCCTCTACTTTCAAATGAAAATCACCATAGAAATTCTGAATCATGTCATTCCATTTTTTATTTCCTTCCGCTACCTGATCAAACTCTTTTTCAACTCCAGCTGTAAAACCATAATCCAATACTCCATCAAAATGATTAACCAAGAAATCATTTACTACAACTCCAATATCTGTTGGAAACATTTTATTTTTTTCTGCACCTGTGTTTTCTGTTTTTACTTCCTTTGTTATCTGACCATCTTTTAATATCAAATATTGAAAATCTCTTTTTATTCCTTCTCTACTTTCTTTTACAACATAACCTCTTTTCTGAACAGTTGTAATAATAGATGCGTAAGTTGAAGGTCTTCCAATCCCTAAATCTTCTAACTTTTTTACTAAAGTAGCTTCTGCATATCTAGCTGCGTGTCTTGAAAAACGCTCTATAGCAGTAACTTCATTCATTATTAAATTATCATTTACATTTAGTTTTGGAAGCATCCCTTCTTGCTCTTCAGAATCATCATCCTTACCTTCCATGTAAACTTTCATAAATCCTTCAAATTTTATCATCTCACCTTTTGCGGTAAACTGCTCTTCAGAAGTAGAAATATCAATTTTAGCAATTGTTCTTTCTAATTGAGCGTCTGACATTTGAGAAGCAATAGTTCTTTTCCAAATTAAATCATATAACTTCTGATGAGAACTTTCACCATCTACACTATGTTTACTCATATCTGTCGGCCTAATCGCCTCATGAGCTTCTTGAGCTCCTTTCGATTTTGTAGCAAATGTTCTTTCTTGAGAATACTCTAAACCATAAGAGGAAGAAATTTCATTAACACAAGATTGCCTTGCGTCATTTGATAGATTTACACTATCAGTTCTCATATATGTAATCTTACCTGATTCGTATAATCTTTGAGCTACATTCATAGTTTGAGCAACTGAATAACCTAATTTCCTAGAAGCCTCTTGCTGTAATGTTGAAGTAGTAAATGGTGCAGAAGGAGATTTTTTCGCTGGTTTAGTTTCTAATTCTGAAATTTTATAGGATGCCGTTAAACATTGTTTCAGAAAAACTTCTGATCCTTCTAAAGTTTGGAATCTTCTAGAAATTTCTGATTTAAATGTCTTACCTTCAGGGGTTGTAAATATTGCTGATACTCTGTATGAAGATATAGATTTAAAATTCTCAATTTCTTTCTCTCTCTCTACAATGAGTCTTACTGCAACTGATTGTACCCTACCTGCTGATAGACCTTGTTTTACTTTTCTCCAAAGCACCGGAGAAAGTTCAAATCCAACTAATCGGTCTAGAACTCTTCTAGCTTGCTGAGCGTCTACCAAATTAGTGTCAATCTCTCTTGGATTTTGTACTGATTTTGTAATAGCTTTCTTTGTAATTTCATGAAAGACAATTCGTTTTGTATCTTTCTTTCCTAAATTCAAAACTTCTTGCAAATGCCATGCAATAGCTTCACCCTCACGATCCTCATCCGTTGCAAGCCACACCGTATCTGCTGCTTTCACACACTTTTTTAATTCTGAAACAACATTTTTTTTATCTTCCGAGACCTCATACTTAGGAGTAAATCCATTTTCAATATCTATTCCCATCCCTCCTTTCTTAGGTAAATCTCTGATATGACCAATACTTGACTTCACCAAAAATTCTTTTCCTAAATATCCTTCAATTGTTTTTGCTTTTGCTGGAGACTCTACAATTACTAAGTTCTTTGCCATAATGATTTTATAAAGTTTAATTAAAAAAGTTTTGCAAATAAAATAAATAAAATTTGAATCTGCCAAATAAAATTTTATGTCAGTTTACCTATATTATATAATAATATAAATAAAATAACATCTGACACATTGTCATAGTTTGTCAAAAAATTTTAATTTTGCAGTTCTAAAATAAATGAATAAATGAATTTAGAACAATTGATTGTAAAAGATATTGAAGAAAGCAAACAAGGAGAAAGTTTGAATTTAGCAAACAAACCTAATGCTTCTAGGAAAATGTATATTGAAAGTTATGGATGTCAGATGAATTTTTCTGATTCCGAGATTGTTGCTTCTATCCTTAAAGAAGAAAGTTTTACTACTACACAAAACATTAGTGAAGCTGATTTAGTTTTTGTAAATACTTGTTCGATTCGAGAAAAAGCAGAACAAACAATCAGAAAAAGATTAGAGTTTTATAATTCCATAAAAAAGAAGGGGAATAAAGGAATGATTGTAGGGGTATTGGGATGCATGGCAGAGAGATTGAAAGATAAATTACTGGAAGAAGAAAAATTAGTTGACATTGTAGTAGGACCTGATGCATACAGAGACTTACCGAACCTAATAAAACAAGTTGATGATGGCAGAAAAGCAGTAAATGTTATATTATCCAGAGAAGAAACATATGCAGACATTAATCCTGTAAGACTTGGAGGGAACGGAGTAACAGCATTTGTTTCCATTACCAGAGGGTGTGATAATATGTGTACTTTTTGTGTGGTTCCATTTACCAGAGGAAGGGAAAGAAGTAGAGATCCTAAAAGTATAATTACCGAATGTAAACAACTTGTATCAGATGGATATAAAGAAGTTACTCTTCTTGGTCAGAATGTAGATTCTTACTTATGGTATGGAGGTGGGGCAAAAAAAGATTTTGGAAAATCTTCTGAGAAAACCAAGAAAGAAAGTATAAATTTTGCGATTTTATTAGATAAGGTTGCAAATACATACCCTGAATTAAGAATCCGATTTTCAACATCAAACCCTCAAGATATAAGTAAAGAGGTAATAGAAACAATGATAAAATACGATAATATCTGCAAACATATTCACTTACCTGTACAATCAGGAAGTAGTAAAATCTTACAATTAATGAACAGAGGATATAATAGAGAAAGATACTTAGATCTAATTGATAACATTAAAGAAAATATCAAAGATTGTTCTATTTCAATGGATATTATTACAGGTTTCTGTTCAGAAACAGAAGAAGATCATCAGAATACATTAAGTTTGATGGACTATGTAAAATATGAGTTTGGATACATGTTTAAATATTCAGAACGACCAAATACACCTGCGGCAAGATTAGAAGATGATATTCCTGAGGAAATTAAACAAAGAAGACTCTCTGAGATCATTGACAAACAAATGAAACATTCTCTACTTAGAAACCAAGAAAAACTAGGAAATACATATGAAGTTCTCGTAGAAGGAACATCAAAAAAATCTGATGATTTTCTATATGGAAGAACTACTTATAATTCAGTTGTTGTATTTCCAAAAGAAAATCATAATATAGGTGATTTTGTTATGGTAAAAATAAATGAATGTACATCAGCGACATTAAAAGGTAAATCTATTTAATTATGAAAGTTCAACAAGCAAAACAAAGATTTGGAATAATAGGAAATAGTGTCCTTCTTGATAGATCAATAAATATTGCACTTCAGGTTGCTCCTACAGATATTTCAGTTTTCGTTTCCGGAGAAAGTGGGACAGGGAAAGAAAGTATTCCAAAAATAATACATCAAGCAAGTAAGAGAAAACACAACAATTATATTGCAGTAAATTGTGGAGCTATTCCGGAAGGAACAATTGATAGTGAATTATTCGGTCATGAGAAAGGTTCGTTTACTGGAGCTCATGATAGCAGAAAAGGATACTTTGAAGTTGCAGATGGTGGAACTATTTTCTTAGATGAAGTTGCAGAACTTCCTCTGTCTACTCAAGTTCGCTTGTTAAGAGTATTAGAGAGTGGAGAATTTATAAAAGTTGGTTCTTCTACCCCAATTAAAATAAATGTCAGGGTGATTGCAGCAACAAATATCAACATACCTCAGGCGATTAAAAATGGGAAATTCCGTGAAGATTTATATTATAGATTAAATACTGTAAGTATTTTTATTCCATCCTTAAGAGAAAGAAAAGAAGATATTTCATTACTCTTCAGAAAATTTGCTTCCGATTTTTCAGAGCAATACAACACCCCTTCTATCCGATTAGATGAAGAGGCTATGGATATAATTACAAATTATAATTGGCCAGGAAATATACGACAACTAAAAAACTTTGTCTCTCAACTTTCTGTAATAGAAAAAGAAAGAAATATTAGTGCACAAACCATCTTAGATTCATTACCAGAAAACAAGAATTCTTCAAATACCCCTATTTTGTTTGAAGATAAAAATAAAGCTGACTTATCAGAAAGAGAAATCTTGTATAAAGTGCTTTTTGACATGAAAAGAGATCTAACTGAACTAAAAAAGATTACTTTTGATTTAATGAAAAAGGATGGAGAAACAGAAACAACTCAAGTTTTTAATGATCTCTCAGAGAACGAAATTACATTAGTTTCGCATGATACTACAAATAAAACTGAGGAATCAGATTCTTCGTTTTCGTTAGCAGATCATGAAAAAATGCTAATCAAACAATCCTTAGAAAAACACAATGGAAAAAGAAAATTAGCTGCTGACGAATTAGGAATATCTGAAAGAACACTATATCGGAAAATCAAAGAATTTAATCTCTAAATGAAGAAAATTCTGTACATATCGTTAATTACAATATTTAGTTCGTGTGGGTTTTATTCTTTCACTGGAGCATCTATTTCTCCTGATGTGAAAACATTTTCTGTAGATTATTTTAATAATAAAGCAACTACTGTCAACGCATCATTAAGTTCTGTTTTCACTGAAATGCTAAAAGAACATTTTACTAGACAGACTTCCTTAGAGCAAATTGAAGATGATGGTGATTTATCGTTTGAAGGAGAAATAACTTCTTACACTATAAAACCAATATCTATTCAGGCAAATGAAACAGCAAGACAAAACCGACTAACCATAAAAGTGCAAGTAAAATTTGTAAATAAATTTGATAAAAATATAAATTTCAATTCTACATTTAGTAGATATAAAGATTTCCCTGCAGATGAAGATTTAAGTCAAGTTGAAGAAACTTATATGGAGCAAATCTGCACTGAATTAGTAGAGGATATTTTTAATAAATCAGTTGTTAATTGGTGATGAATACGGAAAGAATCATATCATTAATTGAAAGCCCCAATCTGATAAATAGAAAGGATATTACTTTCTTGGAAGATATGAGTATAAAACACCCTTCATTCTCTATTTCACATGTTTTGCTTGCTAAAGGATTATTAAATACTGAAAGTGTAAGATATAATCAAAAACTTAAAAAAGCAGCTCTTTATTCTTTAAATAGAAAACAACTCTTCAGACTTATATCACAAGATGTGAAAAAAGATAAAATAGTAAAAGAAAATATTCCAATTGAAGTAATAAAAGTTGAAGAAGAGGTAATAATTACTCCAAAAAAAGAATTAAAAATAGGTAAACCTTTAGAGTTTGACGAAACAGAAGAACATTCTTTTTCAGAGTGGCTATCTCTTACCAAAGTACAAAAAATTAACAGAGAAGAAACAGAAGAGGAAACAGATCTGATAAATAACTTTATTAAGAAAAGTCCTACAATAAAAATAGAAAAAAACAAGTTTTTTTCTGCTACAGAAACAGCAAAATCATCTATTATTGAAAATGATGAATTAGTAACCGAAACTTTAGCTCGTGTTTACCTAGAACAAGAATATTTTGAAAAGGCAATTGAATCTTATAAAAAATTAAGTTTGAAATATCCGAAAAAAAGTAGTTTCTTTGCCGACCAAATTAATTTGATAACCAACTTAAAAAAGAAATAATCTATGATATCAGCTATTACAATCTTAATTATTATTTGTTCAATATTACTAGTATTAATTATTCTTATCCAAAATCCTAAAGGAGGTGGATTGTCTTCTTCATTCGGAGGTGGTGCAAGCCAAATAATGGGAGCAAAGAATACTACTGATTTCCTTGAAAAGGCTACTTGGACTTTAGCAATTTCTCTCATTGTTTTAACACTTGCTTCCAATATTTGGATTTAAATTTTTGAAGGAAACTCAAAAAACCCGCAGGAAAACATAAAGAAACGACTAATTAATCTTTACTTAAACATTCTAGTAAGTACCATATGAATCTGACAATTTTTCCGAAATTATCTCATTTTTTAATTTGGCATAATAATTGAACCTCTTTATTAAAGTAATCACAAATATTAATATAAATAATACATAGATGACCTCAAAAATTAAACCTCTTGCTGACAGAGTACTTATAAAAGTATCGGAAGCAGAAACGACTACGCAATCTGGAATTATCATACCAGATAACGCACAAGAAAAACCACAAAAAGGAACGGTAATGGCAGTAGGAAATGGAATAAAAGATCAACCTATTACAGTAAAAGTTGGGGATACTGTTTTGTATGGAAAGTATGCTGGAACAGAACTTAAACATGAAGGAGAGGAGTTTATTATCATGAAAGAATCAGACATATTTGCAATAATTTAATAACACAAAAATAAAATCTAAAATGGCTAAAAATATATCATTCGATACAGAAGCAAGAGATGCACTAAAAAGAGGTGTAGATGCTCTTGCAAATGCAGTAAAAGTAACATTAGGACCAAAGGGTAGAAATGTAGTAATTGAAAAGAAATTTGGAGGCCCAAGTATCACGAAAGATGGGGTCTCGGTAGCTAAGGAAATTGAACTAGAAGACGCATTAGAAAACATGGGAGCTCAAATGGTGAAAGAAGTTGCGTCTAAAACAGCTGATTTAGCTGGAGATGGTACAACTACAGCCACTGTTTTAGCACAAGCTATTATAACTTCAGGACTTAAAAATGTTGCTGCTGGAGCAAACCCAATGGATTTAAAAAGAGGCATTGATAAAGCTGTAGAAATAGTAATTACAGATATTGACAAACAATCAAAGAAAGTAGGTAATAGCTACGAGATGATTGAACAAGTTGCTTCTATTTCTGCAAATAACGACAATGTAATTGGGAATTTAATTGCTGAAGCAATGAAAAAAGTAAAAACGGAAGGTGTTATCACTGTTGAAGAAGCGAAAGGGACAGAAACTACCGTTGAAGTAGTAGAAGGAATGCAATTTGACAGAGGATATCTGTCTCCTTATTTTATTACAGATGCCGACAAAATGGAAACGGAATTAGATAATCCGTACATTCTTATTTATGACAAGAAAATCTCTACAATGAAAGATCTTCTTCCAATCTTAGAACAAACTGCAAAAGCAGGTAGGCCATTAATGATTATCGCTGAAGATGTAGACGGAGAAGCTCTTTCAACTTTAGTAGTAAATAAAATTAGAGGATCTCTTAAAGTATCTGCTGTAAAAGCTCCAGGATTTGGAGATAGAAGAAAAGCTATGTTGGAAGATATTGCAATCCTTACAAACGGAACTGTTATTTCAGAAGAAAGAGGTTTTACTTTGGAAGCTGCTACTATTGAAATGTTAGGTAGTTGCGAAAAAATAGTTACAGATAAAGATAATACGACTATCATAAATGGAGAGGGAGATTCAGATAATATAAAAGCAAGAGTAAATCAGATTAAGGCTCAAATTGAAAGTACTACTTCTGATTATGATAGAGAAAAACTTCAGGAAAGACTAGCAAAACTTGCTGGTGGAGTTGCAGTACTTTATGTTGGAGCTGCATCTGAAATGGAAATGAAAGAAAAGAAGGATAGAGTTGATGATGCTCTTGCTGCTACTAGAGCTGCTGTAGAAGAAGGTATTGTATCTGGAGGTGGAGTTGCTATTGTAAGATCTGCAAAGAAATTAGAAAAACTTACTGGAGAAAATGATGATGAGCAAACAGGAATCAATATTATTGAGAGATCATTAGAAGAACCTCTCAGACAAATTGTAGCAAATGCTGGAATGGAAGGAAGTGTTATTGTAAGTAAAGTAAAAGATGGAAAAAATGATTTTGGTTTTAATGCAAAAACAGAAAAGTTCGAGAACTTAATGAAATCTGGAATTATTGACCCAGCTAAAGTGGTAAGAGTCGCTTTGCAACATGCAGCATCTGTTGCGGGAATGCTACTTACTACCGAATGTGTTATTTCTGATATTCCTGAGGAAACTCCTCCTATGCCTCCTATGGGGGGTGGTGGAATGCCGGGAATGATGTAAGATTTCTATAGATATAAAACTTAAAAATCCCTGCCAATTTGGTGGGGATTTTTTATTTAAGGTTTTGTTTCTCTTTTGAATAGACAACCCTTTAAGAAAATAAAAGATACTTGAATAACCAAATAACATTAATAATGACACATAAACTATTAAAGGGATATTATTAGAACTACAAGTAGATACATCATTAATACACGCAACACCATCTAATATCCAGACTACAAAGACAATTAAAGCAATCACCCATAAAACAGCAGCAGCTTTAAACAAACTACTAGAAGATCTACTGTTTACAGTTTTATAATTTCTCGATGCAATACCATCTCTACATCTTTGACATACGCAACTCTCAATATCAAATCCTTGTTTCTGCATCCGAATATGATACTCTTCCGTCGTTTCTTTCTTTACTACTTTATTAGTATCTGGGATAATAGTATCAATAAAAATTATAGTTTCTCCATGAACTGGAAAAGAAGCATAACTTACATTTGTAAATATAATTAGTGAAATAAAAATGAATAGTAGTTTCTTTATATTTAATATCTCTTTCATTTAATCAAAAACAAGAAACTTTATAAGAAGGAGAGAAATTATTAAAATAGATATCCCAATAAAGGAAGTTGATCTCTTTACATCTCTTTTTCTTGCTTCTTTGGCAGAAAATATTGTAGCAAAAACAGATGCTATTGTCAACAGTAAATAAGGAAATGGATTTCCATTATGAGAGAAACTATTACCAATAAATAGAAAAATAAATAAAACTGATAACAAAGACAATAAAACACTCAACACAGCAAATAACAAACCTCCTGTATTAGGTTCTTCATCATCAATTTGAATAACCTCATTTTGCATACCATCAATTACAGGAAAAGAAGCATAACTTACATTTGCAAGTGTAGTTATCGCAATTAAAAATAATATTAGTTTTTTCATAAATAATAGACAAAAATAAAACTTAATAGATAAAGTATTATGCTAAGCATAGTAAATTGAAAAGTTTGTTGATAATAGTATTATCTTTTCATTATTTTTTTATTAATTGTATTTATCTTTGCATGTATATATTAAAATTATATTTATGATGTTTAAAAAAGATCCGAAAGCTACTATTAAAAGAAAATATCAGCCAACAGAAAAGGCTCAAAAATTTTTAGATAAAGTTGAAAACCCAAAATATGATCGTGGAATGATCAGGGGTCTAAATAAGTTTATAGGCAACAAAGTTCCTGAAGAGATGCAAGGGTTTTATTCAGAAGAAGAATTACAAGCATTGGTTGACCTAAGAGATACTCCAAATGATGTAGAAGCTCGAATGCCCGTAAAGATTACTAATCATTATTTTCAAATTGCAAAAAACAGTAAACCAATACAAACTTTGGTTAAAGCTAGTCCTGCAGAAACATATGACCTTGAAGGAGCTCCTGATCCTGGAAATCAGATGACTTATAGTCCATTAGAAGGTCTAATACATAAATATGAATTAGGACTTATATATGTTGTTGATACTTGTTCAGCACATTGCCGTTTTTGCTACAGAGAAGAGTTAATAGCAAGAAAAGAAATTAGAAGAGAAGACGGTACAGTCTCGTCAAAAGGTACAGCTCAAATACCTGAACTAGTAGAATACATCTTAGAACACAACAGAATAGTAAAAGAAAATGGAGGAAAACATCCAGAAACAAATCGGGAAAAATTAAGAGAAATTTTAATGTCAGGAGGAGATCCAATGGTACTTCCTAATAAGAAATTAGCAGAATGGTTTTCTGCTTTAGCTGATTGTGGGATAGAGAATATACGTTTAGGAACAAAAGAATTAGCTTTCTATCCAGATCGATTTGATTCAACATTTTTTAATATGATGGATGAATTTAATGATATATATCCTGAAGTACAATTAAGACTAATGATTCATTTTAATCATCCTGATGAATTTCTTCAAAAGGATAAAAATGGAAATTACATTGATAATCCTGACGGAGGATTAGTGTGGATAAAAAATACTAAAAAAGCTGTTAAAGAATTAGCTAAACGACACTATATTACAGTTATAAATCAAGCTCCATTTATTAAGGGTATCAATCAAGACCCTCAAGCAATTAGAATAATGCAGCGTGAATTAAAAAGGAATAACGTAAATAATCAGTACTTTTTCTGCGGACGTGATATTGTTGGACACAAAGCTTTTAATCTAAGTATAGAAGACTCATGGAATCTGTTAAATGAGTCTCAAAAGGGTTTATCCGGAGTTGAATCAACTGCAAGACTATCGATCACTCATTATCTAGGAAAAACTGAAGTTGTAGCGGTAACTAATGAACCAATACCCGGAGTCCCTGGCACAGAAAATGGAGTAGTAATATTTAAATTATTACGTGGAGCTTTTGACGCTCCCTTAAAAGGGAAAGTAGCTATTGTAGGCAGAAACCCTGAGGCGATATGGTTTAGTGGATATGAAGATCGAGTTATTTATGATGAAGCAGGGTTATTTAAAAAATCTATGCAAGATACAAGTAGTGTTAGTTAAACAACTCACAAATAAATCTGAAACATCTGCGAAGAGAGTAAATATTAATTATAGAAAATGATCAATAAACAAGTTACTTCCTTAGTAGAATCGGTTTCCGATATATTTGATGGAGCAACTGTTATGATTGGAGGTTTTGGTGAAGCTGGCAGTCCAATTGAATTAATTCATGCACTAATTGATAATGGAGCTAAAAATTTAACAGTTGTTAGTAATAACACTGGTAGCGGACATGTTGGATTAGCTGCGCTTATTGAGAACAAACAAGTAAAAAAAATGATCTGTTCGTTCCCAAGAACAGCAAATTCTATGGTGTTTCCTGAACTTTACAGGGATGGAAAAATAGAGTTAGAATTAGTACCGCAAGGAACTCTTGCCGAAAGAATAAGGGCGGGAGGAGCTGGTATTCCTGCTTTTTTTACTCCAACTTCAGTAAACACTCCTCTTGCTGTAGGGAAGGAAAGTAGAATAATTAATGGAGTAGAAAATGTATTAGAGTACGCTATAAAAGCAGATTATTCTTTAGTAAAATGCCATAAAGCCGATAGATACGGTAATCTTATTTATCATGCAACAGCTCGTAATTTCGGACCAATCATGTGTTCTGCTGCAAATATTACAATTGTACAATCAAAACAAATTGTTGAGGCAGGAAAATTAAACCCAGAAGAAATAATTACTCCAGGAATTTTTGTAGAAAGAGTAATTGAAATTACTAATCCTGCACACGAATCGGAATTGGTGGAAAATCAAATGCGATACCCATGTTAGACGAAAAAAAAATAGGTTGGAGCAGAGAAGAAATGGCTCAAAAGGTAGCTCTCGATATTCCTGAAGGGTCTTATGTGAATTTAGGAATTGGGATTCCTGAATTAGTAGCCGACTTTGTTCCTGAAGACAGAGAAGTAATATACCAAACAGAAAATGGATTACTTGGTATGGGGAAAGTTCCTGCAAAAGAAGAGGAAGATAGAGAGCTTGTAAATGCAGGAAAAAAATGTATCTCTGCAATTTCTGGAGCTAGTTATTTTCATCATGCCGATAGTTTTGCAATGATAAGAGGAGGTCATATAGATATTTGTGTACTTGGAGCAATGCAAGTTTCAAAAAATGGGGATTTAGCAAATTGGAGTACTGGAAAAAAAGACGCTATCCCTGCTGTTGGTGGAGCTATGGATTTAGTAGCGGGAGTAAAAAGAATTTTTGTAATCACACAACACACAACCAAAAAAGGACTACCAAAAATTATCAATGATTGTGCATTCCCTTTAACAGGGAAGAATGTTGTAGAAAGAATTTATACCAATCTTGCTATTATTGATGTAAAAGAAGATGGTTTATTTATTAAAGAATTATCTCCAAATATTGATTTTGATTTTGTGCAAAAACACACTGAAGCCACTTTACTTCAATACGGAAAAAATAATCCTTCATTATGAATACAAAGAGTAATCAATTAGGAAAGCAAAGTGAAAAGATTTATGATAGAGCCACCAAAGTATTAACAGGTGGAGTGAGCAGGAATACTATTTTCCGTAATCCTCATCCTTTCTATGTGTCAACTGCTAATGGAAGTTACATAACAGACGTTGATGGTTGCAAAAGAATTGATTTTGCAAACAATATGGCTTCTTTAATTCATGGGCATTCTCATCCTAAAATAATAGAAGCTGTTACTGATCAATTACAAAAAGGTTCAGCATTTACTATGGGTTCTGAATTAGAAGTTAAGTATGCCGAACTACTAAATAATCGCACAAAATCTTTTGAGAAAATTAGATTTATGAACTCTGGAACAGAGGCGGTAATGACAATGATAAAAGCATCTAGAGTTTATACAGGAAAACATAAGATTGCAAAAGCAGAGGGGACTTATCATGGCACTTACGATTATGCTGAGATTAGCCAAACTTCAAATCCTACGAATTGGGGAACTATTGACAAGCCAAATCCTGTTCCTATTGTAGAAGAAACTCCTAAGGGAGTTTTAAATGACATGGTTATTTTCCCATATAACGATATTGAAAGAACTATTAAACTCTTAAATCAGAATGCTAATGAAATTGCTTGTGTATTAATTGATCTTGTACCACATAGAGTAGGTCTTATTCCTGCAACTAAAGAATATATTGATGCTATTTACAAATGGACAAGAGAGAATAATACAATTTTGGCTTTTGATGAGGTTGTAACTTACAGAGTAAATTATTCTGGAGCACAAGAAAATTATAATGTAGAACCAGATTTAACAGCTTTAGGGAAAATTATTGGAGGAGGTTTTCCTATTGGAGCATTAGCTGGGAAATCTGAAATTATGCAAGTACTTGACCCTACAGAAAAAAAAATAAGACATCCACATTCAGGGACCTTCTCTGCCAACCCTATCTCTATGACTGCTGGTTATACAGCAATGAAGATGTTTGACAAACAAGCTGTTTTAGACCTGAATAAACTAACCAAGATAGCAATAAAACAAATAGAGGAATCAATTAGTTTATCAGGAATACCTGCTTGTGTTACAGGAGATGGATCTATGTTCAGAGTGCATTTTAATAATAATAAACCAACAACATACAGAGAAGCCTACCAAGAAAAGGAGATAAAAACGATTATTAATGAATTACTTGATTATTTATTTTTAAAAGAAAATATCATCATGATAAATACTTGTGCTTGTATGTTTGCTACTACTCTCAATCAACAGCATGTTGACAGATTATCAGAAGCATTATTAAATGGTTTCCGAATAATAAAACCAAAACTGGAAAATATTTCTTAATTAAAACTTTTTTGTAGAATAAAAAAAGCCGAGCATGCTCGGCTTTCAACAATCAATAAAAAGCAAATTTTCCTCTAATCTACATTATCGTGTAGAAAAGAATTGTTTTGCTTGAGTTGAACAACATTATCATCTCCCAAAGATAATGTTTGGCTTGAAATCTCAGAATCTGAAGAGTGAGGAGTATCTTCCAAATCTATTCCATTTCTTTTAAAAGCTGGCTCATCAATTAAATTTGTTAATCCTGATGGAGTTCGTAAAATATTAGAAATGTTCTTTAACTTTTCTTCTCTTTTTCTAGAAGTAATTTCATTTTCAGGCAAATCTTGGGAATTAATACTAACTCTTTCTCTCATTAAAGGAGCTTGTTCGGTTTCTTCCATATTAAAATGAAATGAAACTTCTTCTTGATTATCTTCTTCTTTTATTTCCTCTTTTTCTGAATCCAAATCTAATATAACTTCTTCTTCAACTTCATTGGTTTGTACAGTATCGTCATCTAAAGACAAAATCACTCTTTCCTCTTCTTTCATCTCAGTTGTTTCTTCCTCTACTGAATCAGAAACAGTAGGTTCTATTAAGTTGTTTTCATCTTCTTCAGTGTTCGATACAGCACCTTCTATTTCAGAGAAACTAATATCCATATTATCCTCAAAATCAAACATTGATTGCTGAGAGAAATCTTCTGTTAATTTTTCTGTAGTTTCATCTTTTATTTTAGAATTTGAAGAAATAGTATCTAAGGTTTCGTCTTCTCCAATGCCAACTACCACCTCTTTTTGTTCTTCTTTTGCTTCAAAACCAGTTGCAATTACTGTAACAGAAAGTTTTGAACCTAATTCAGGATCTGTACCAACACCATTAATAATATTTACATTATTACCAGCTTGTTTCTGTATAGTATCCGTAATTAATTTCAATTCATTCATTGAGATTTCATCTTCTTCAGAATCTCCCGTTACAATTTTTAGTAATACATGTTTTGAGCCAAATATATCATTATCATTTAAAAGTGGAGAATCTAATGCATTTTTTACAGCTTCCACTGCTCGATTTTCACCTTCTGCTTCCGCTTGTCCCATAATTGCAGTACCACTTTTTTGTAATACTAATCTGGCATCTGACAAATCAATATTTACAGTTAAATGTTGAGTAATTACTTCCGCAATTCCTTTAGTAGCGATATTTAATACCTCATTCGCTTTACTAAATGCTTTACTGAGTGTTAAATCACCATGAACTTCCAATAGCTTCTGATTATTAATAACTAAAAGTGTATCCACATGTTTTCTAAGTTCTTCTAAACCAGATTTAGCATGCTCATGTCTTCTGCCTCCTTCTGTTTCAAATGGCATAGTAACCACTCCAACAGTAAGAATACCTTTTTCATTAGCTGCTTTTGCAATTACAGGAGCTGCTCCAGTTCCGGTACCACCACCCATTCCAGCAGTAATAAAAAGCATATTAGTATTAGAATCCAAAAGTTCATTTATCCTATCAATACTTTCAACAGCTGCTTGCATTCCAACTTCTGGATTAGAACCGGCTCCTAAACCATTAGTTAGATTTTCTCCTAATTGTATTTTTACCGGAATTGAACTAGCTTCTAATGCTTGCGTATCTGTGTTGCAGACAGCAAAATCTACTCCTTCAATTCCATTTTCATACATGTAATTAATTGCATTTCCACCTCCACCTCCAATACCGATAACTTTTATAACAGAAGACTGGTTTTTCGGGAGATTGAAATCAATTATGTTTTCATTTTCGCTCATAATTTATTGATTTTATTTGTTAATAATTTAGTTTAATTTATTTCTTCATCAGAGAACCAGTCCTCTAACATTTGTTTTAATTTTCCTCCTATTCCTGATTTTGGAGTAATTGGAGGTTCCTCAGGAAGTTCAAGATTATTAGAATCTGGACCTCCTCCTACAACCTTTTCCCAATCTACATTTTCAAATCCTTTCTGAACTAATCCAACACCTGTTGCGTAAATTGGGCTCTTTATTAGATCTTTCGAACCTTTTCCTAAATGTTCATTTGGCAACCCAATCCGAACCTCTTTTCCAGTTATATAAGAAAATAATTGGGGCAGATTTCTTAATTGAGAGCCACCTCCAGTTATTACAATTCCTGTCATTAGTTTATCAAAATACCCAGAAGATTTTATCTGATAATTTACTAGATCTATTATTTCTTTCATTCTTGATTCTATTACAGCAGATAAGTTTTTAACCGAAACTTCTTTTGGATCGTTCGTTCTTAATCCAGGAATAGAAACTATTACATTCTCCTTTGTAGAAGATGACATAGCAGACCCAAATTTTATTTTTAGCATTTCTGCTTGTTTTTCTAAAATCTGAATTCCTTGTTTTATATCTTTAGTAATTACATTTCCTCCAAAAGGGATGACAGCAGTATGTCGGATAATTCCGTCTAAAAATATAGCAATGTCAGTTGTTCCACCACCTATATCTACCAGACAAACTCCTTCTTGTAATTCATCATTATCCAAAACTGCTTCAGCTGAGGCGAACGGTTCTAAAATTAAATCTCTTGGTTTTAATCCTGCTTTTGTTACACATCTGATTATATTTTTTACAGCAGCACTCTTAGCTGTAATAATATGGAAGTTCGCTTCTATATGTACTCCAGCCATTCCCTTAGGATCCTGAATAAAGTCTTCTCCATCAACCGTATACTCCTGTGGAATTACATGAATAACCTCTTCACCAGGAATAGTAACTAACTTAAACATATTACTATCTAATTTATCTAAATCCAAATTTGTAATTTCCTCATCAATATCATCACGAACCATCTCTCCTCTATGTTGTAGACTCTTTATATGCTGACCGGCAATACCAACATACACCTCATCAATTGTTATTCCAGATTCTTTTTCAGCATCTTCTACAGCAATTTTTATCGAATCTACTGTTTTATCAATATTAGCCACAACTCCTCTGCTAACTCCATTCGAAACAGATTTTCCTGTACCGAGTATTTCTAATTTACCATACTGATCCTTCTTACCAACTATTACGGTTATTTTTGTTGTTCCTATATCTAATCCTACTACAATTTCAGACTGAGTGTCAATATTCTCTGTTGTGTTTGTGTTATCTTTCATTTTTTTATTTTTTAATACAAACTATTTGATTTTTATATTTTAGGTTTAGTGCTTTATATTCTTGATTCTGAGAATTTCCTTTCTCATAATATAATTTCAGTTTTTCAAACTTCTCTCCCACTTCTTTTATTTGTCCAAACTCTAATTGTTCTCCAATTTGTGTAAGCATCAATAATTCAGAATCTTTATTAATATCAATTTGCACAATTTGTTTCTTCAAAAACTCATCTTTTATAATGATATTAGACAAATAATATAAGTCATTCTCATTTACTAAGTTTACTTCTCCAGTAACTAATAACATTCTAGCAGTATATTCATTTGAAAGAGGCATTCGTAATCCATCTTCATCTAAATAATAACCATCTTTCCCATTCTGAACTCGTACAATTGGTTTTCTTTGAACAACTGAAACAAACACCTTACCCTGCATGTCAGAATACACATTTGCAGACTTTATTGAAGGGTGATTTGCCAATAAAGATTCAATATTCTTAAATGAAACATCATTCATCTTTATAGAATCTGGATGTAAGTTATTATCTAATAAATAATCATTTATCACATCATTTGTAACAAATGCATTTCCAAATTTCATCATTCTTTCCAAATAACTCATTCCATTATCAATATTTATGTCTGTTAGCTTACAGTAATTTTCCTTATTATTTTCCCCTGCAAAATAAATCATAAATCCTAGTACTGAAATCGCTACTACAAACCTTATTAAATTGAACATACCTTTCATGATAATCTCAATCTTAATGGTTCAATAATTGTACTAATATCTCCTGCACCTAGAGTTAATAATACGTCAATTTCTTTATCTGCAATCTTTTCAACTACAGAATCAAGCGCGCTTAATTCCTTTTTTGTAGATGTACATTTATTAAGTAAAATTTGAGAACTTACTCCTTCAATTTCTTCTTCACGAGCTCCATATATATCTAATAAAATTAATTCATCTGCTAGAGATAGAGAATTTGCAAACTCATTCATAAAATCTTTAGTTCTGCTATGCAAATGCGGCTGAAAGACTACTGTAATTTCTCTTTCAGGATACATCTGTTTTACCGCATTTATACTTTCCGTTACCTCTTTTGGATGATGTGCATAATCATCAATAAATACTAATTTGTCTGATGAAATATGAGTTTCAAATCTTCTTCTTATTCCCATAAAAGTATTTATTCCATCTACAATTTTGGAAGAATCTATTTCTAGTAAATTGGCAACAGAAACAGAAGCAACTGCATTCAGAACATTATACACTCCTCCCATATTTAATCTCAAATCATCAAAAGTATTACCATTACATTCTACTTGAAATTTCATAGTATTTTTATCTGGAGAAATATAAGTTCCTTTACAATCTGAACTAATAGACAATCCATATTTTAATACTGAAATATCATCTCGATTTACAATAGATGTATCAATATTTTCTTCCAAAAATAATGTTCCTCCACTTTTTATTTTATTTGTAAAATCAGAAAAAGCTGAAATCAATCTCTCTTTATTTTGATAGATATCTAGATGATCAGCATCTACAGAAGTTATTACCGCAACATCTGGGTTTAAGGTTAAAAATGATCTGTCAAATTCATCTGCTTCTACAACAACTACCGATTTTTCTGTTCCAAAAATCAGGTTAGAGTTATAATTTGTGCTTACACCACCCAAAAAAGCAGTACAATCCATTCCGGAATCATGTAGAATATGAGCAATCATTGTGGAAGTAGTGGTTTTACCGTGCGTTCCTGCTATGGCAATGGTAAAATGATCTTCTGTAATTTTACCCAACACTTCCGATCTTTTCATTACAATATAATTGTTTTTAACGAAATAACTTAATTCGGTATTCTCAGATGGAATTGCTGGAGTATAAATGACTAGAGTATCTTCCTTTTGTACTGAAATCTGATTAGTGTCTTCTGTGTAATGAATCTTCATTCCTTCATTCTCTAACTCAATACATAAAGAGGATTTTACTCTGTCGTATCCAAAAATATTTACATTTTTATTGTTGAAATATCTGGCAATGGCACTCATACCAATACCTCCAATTCCAACAAAATAAATATTTTTATATTCCTTCAATTTCATTACTTCACTAATTCTAATGATAAATCTGCTATCCTATCCGCTGCATCTTTTACCTCTAATTTTTTTATATTTCTACTTAATTCCTCCTGTAAATCCTTATTTTCAGAAAGAGATTTTATCTTCTCTACAAGTTTAAGCCTAGATTCCACATCTTTTACCATGAGTGCAGAATTCTTATTAACTAACGATTGTGCATTTTGTGTTTGGTGATCCTCTGCAACATTTGGAGATGGCACTAAAATAACTGGTTTTCCTATAAAACATAGTTCCGAAATTGCTATAGCGCCAGCTCTTGATACTATAATATCTGCAGCTGCATACGCTAAATCCATCTGCTTTATAAACTTATAAGACTGAATACCACTTACGTTTATATTTTTTACAGATTCTTTAGATTGATTCTCATATGAAACTCCAGTCTGCCAAATCAGATTAAGTTTGTTTTTCTTAAACTCCCCCAAATTATTATTTATTGATTCATTAATCGTTTTTGCTCCCAAACTTCCGCCAACTACAAGTACGGTAATTCTTCGATTATGGAGTTTGAAAAAATTCTTTCCTTCTTCTCTTTTATTTGAAGAATTTAATATCTCTTTTCTAATTGGATTTCCAGTAAAAATCAATTTTTCTTTTGGGAAAAACCGTTCCATATTATCATACGCTACACAAATCTTTTGCACACTTTTTGCAAGTAATTTGTTTGTAATCCCCGGATAAGAGTTTTGCTCCTGTATGACAGAAGGGATTCCTTTTCTACTAGCCTCATACAACAGAGGCCCTGAAGCAAAACCACCTGTCCCAATCACTAAATCTGGTTGAAATCTTCTTATTATCTTTCTTGATTTTATCAAGCTACTTATTAATTTAAAAGGAAATAATAGATTCTTCCTACTAAAACTTCTCTGAAATCCTGAGATCCATAATCCTTCAATTTTATATCCGGAATCCGGAACTTTCTGCATTTCCATTCTATCTTTTGCTCCAACAAATAACAGTTCAATATCTTCTACTTTTCTTTCTAATGATTTTGCAATCGCAATTGCAGGAAAAATATGACCTCCCGTTCCACCACCACTAACTATTACTTTAAGCTTTTTCATAATCTCTATATTCAGTGTTTTTACTTATACTTAATATTATACCAATAGCAATACATGTGAAAATTATAGAAGTTCCTCCTTTGCTTATTAAAGGTAATGTTTGTCCTGTAACAGGAATTAATCCCACATTTACCGCCATATTTACTGCTGCCTGTAATATAAAAGCAAACGACAAGGATGCAATTGTAAGTGATCCAAAAACACTTGATGTTCTTCTAGAAATAACTATCGATCTGTAAAAAAATAATAAATATAGAAACATAGGAAGTAAGCCTCCAAAAATAATACCATATTGTTCAATAGTAAGGACATAAACAAAATCTGATTCACCAGCATATACAAAATGTTGTTGCACTCCCTTTCCTGGTCCTTCTCCGAATAATCCTCCATTTTTTATTGCAATCTTCGCTTCATTTTGCTGACGATTTTCATCTTTAAGATGATTTTCTGAATTAATAGATAAAAAAGCATCAATTCTACTCACCCAAGTAACAGAACGCGTAAATGATTTCTGAAATGATGGAATATATTTTCCTCCTAAATAAGTAATCCCAACGATACATAATCCTACACCTACAATAGATAGTAAAAATTTATAATGAATTTTTGCGAAAATCATCAGAAAAAAACCATTTAAAAAAACTAAAGCAGAAGTAGAAAAATTAGATGGATATATTAATAAACATATAAGAACTAGAGGTCCAAACAAATACCAAATAAACCCTTTCCAATCATGTAAATAATCTCTGTATTTACTTATCTGTCTGCACATCAAAACTAATATGGAAATTTTTGCTAAGTCTGAAGGTTGAAAAGACAGTCCCGCTAAAAAAATCCATCTTTTTGCTCCATTTATTTCGATACCAATAAGAAGAACTACAATTAATAAAACAACACTCATTAGAACAGCAACAACACTCAATTTTGAGAAATACTTAAACTTAAGTTTATGTACCATATACATACTTACAAGACCAATAAATATATTTCGAACATGTGAAGTAGTTGCAGACAAGCCTTCAACACTATACACAACTAAAACAGATATAGTAAGTAATGAGAATACAATGGTCCATATTGTTTTATCTCCTTCTAGTTTTATGAATTGAGAAAGGTTTGACATAATCTTATAAACTTCTGACAGATTTTTTAAATTCTGTTCCTCTATGCTCGAAATTACTGAACATATCAAAACTTGCACATGCAGGAGAAAGTAAAACAACATCTCCTTTTTCTGCTAACTGATATGAAAATCCAACCGCTTCATTCATACTGTTTGCATTTACAATATTATCTACATGAGATTTAAAATATTTATGAATATTATCTGTATTCTGACCAATACACACAATGGCTTTTACTTTCTCATCTACCAATTCCAGCAGTTCAGAGTAATCATTTCCTTTATCTATACCTCCTACAATCCAAATTGTGTCTTTATGCATACTTTCTAATGCAAACCAAACCGAATTTATATTTGTAGCTTTTGAATCATTAATAAATTCGATACCATGAACATTAATAACATGTTCTAATCTATGGTCTATATTTTTAAAATCTTGCAAGCTTTGGCGGATAATAAAATCTTTCACCTCTAAAACTCTAGAAGCAACAGCTGCAGCCATTGAATTATAAACATTATGTTTACCTTGTAAAGCTAAATCTTGAATTGTCATTTCGTTATTATTTAAATTAATATTTATTTTATTGTTTTTATAAAAAGCTCCTTCATTTTCAAATTCTTTATTTAAACTAAATGGAATCATTTTTGTTTTTGTATTACTCTTTTCTCTGATGTTTTTATCATCATAATTATAAATAAATACATCGTTCTCATTTTGATTATTTGTAATCCTTAATTTTGATTTTATATAATTTTCAAAACGATTCTCATACCTGTCTAAATGATCTGGAGTGATATTCAACAGTATTGCGATATCTGCTTTAAAATCTTTTATTCCATCAAGCTGAAAACTACTTAACTCCAAAACAATGTAGTCGTAATCTCTTTCAGAAATTGATTTTGAAAAACCAGTCCCAATATTTCCAGCCACCAACACATCATATCCAGCCTTTTCCAAAATATGACCAACCAAAAGTGTTGTTGTTGTTTTTCCGTTACTTCCGGTAATTGCTACAATCTTTGCATTAGTAAATCTATATGCAAATTCTACTTCTGAAATAACAGAAATTCCTTTCTCCTTAATCCTTTTTATCACATCAACTGAATCAGGAATGCCAGGACTTTTTACTACCTCTGAGGCAGTCATAATTTCCTCAATAGAATGTGTGCCTTCCTCCCATTTTATATCATTATTTGTAAGAACTTCTTTCTCTGAAATGATACTTTTATCAGACACAAAAACATCATAACCATTTTTCTTTGCCAGTAGAGCTGCTCCAATTCCACTAATTCCTCCTCCCAGAATTACTAACTTTTTCATTATCTTAATTTCAGAGTTACAATTGTTAGTACTGCCAACATAATTCCTATAATCCAAAATCTTGTGACAATTTTACTTTCATGATATCCTAATTTCTGATAATGATGATGAAGTGGTGACATCTTAAAAATTCTCCTTCCTTCTCCATATTTCTTCTTTGTATATTTAAACCAACCTACTTGTAATACAACCGATAAATTTTCTATAAGAAATACCCCACAGAGGATTGGAATAAGTAATTCTTTCCTGATAAGTATTGCAACAACTGCAATGATTCCACCTAGAGATAAACTTCCTGTATCTCCCATAAAAACTTGTGCTGGAAAAGAATTGTACCATAGGAAACCAACACATGCTCCAACAAATGCAGACATGAAAATTACAATTTCACCAACATTTGGAATATACATTATATTCAAATAATCGGCTGCCAGAATATTACCTGAGACATAAGCAAAAATCGCAAGTGTAGCACCAATAATTGCAGAAGTTCCGGTAGCTAATCCATCTAATCCATCAGTAAGATTTGCTCCGTTTGATACAGCTGTTACAATAAAAATAACAACTACAATAAATAGTAACCACCAATATTTTTCAGCAGAATCTGAAATCCAAGAAGTTAGTGTTTTATAGTCAAACTCATTGTCTTTGAAAAACGGAATAGTTGTTTTTGATGATTTTCTTGATTCAGTCTCAAATCCATATTCATCAGCAAACCCTATCAAAGAAAAGAGATTTTTATCTGAACTATCTGGTATAATCCTGCCTGAACCAGTATATGTTCCATCTTGTAATTCCACCCAAGGAATATCCCACGGTCCATCAATCTTTTCTTTTATAGTAATATCAGGATTAAAAACCATAATAAGACCAACAATAATACCAAGTCCAACCTGTCCCATAATCTTAAACTTTCCTGCCAATCCTTCCTTGTCTTTTTTGTATACTTTTATATAATCATCTAGAAAACCAATTGACCCTAACCATATAGTAGAAACTAAAAGAATTATTACATAAATATTATTCAATTGAGCAAATAATAAAGTAGGTATAATAATTGCTGAAAGAATAATAAGTCCTCCCATTGTCGGAGTTCCTCTTTTGTCTTCCTCCCCAGTTAATCCTAATTCTCTTACCTGCTCTCCTATCTGTTTATTCCTAATCAGATTTATTATTCTTCCTCCAAAAAGTAAGGATACTATTAGAGATGTAATTAAAGCCATTGCGGCGCGGAAAGAAATATATTGAAACACTCCTGATCCTGGCAAATTGTAGGTTTCATTCAAATATTCAAATAAATTATATAACATGTTATTGGTTTATGTTTAATGATTCAACTAGTTCTTCCACATCATCAAAATAATGTTTCACTCCTTCTATTTCCTGATATTTTTCATGTCCCTTTCCTGCTAGAAGCACAATATCTCCCTCACTAGCAAGAGTACAAGCAGTTTTTATTGCTTGACTTCTATCGGTTATTACAAGTACTTTTTTCTTTTGAACAGTATCTAATTTTACTGTCATATCAGAAATAATATCTTCTATCTTTTCTGTTCGCGGGTTATCTGCAGTAATAATTACCTGATCGGACATATTGCAAGCAATAGCAGTCATCTTTGGTCTTTTTTCTGCATCTCTATCTCCTCCACAACCAAAAACTACAATTAGCTTTTCGGTATTTGTCCGTATACTGTTAATTGTAGAAAGTACATTTTCATAAGCATCAGGAGTATGCATATAATCTACAATTCCTGTAATATTTTCAGAATTTCGAATAGTATGAAATCTTCCCTCAGCAGGATTTAAAATACTAATTCTTTCTAGTACCCGATCTTTATCTAGTCCTAGTTCAACAGATGTAGAATAGATTGCTAGTAAATTATAGGCATTAAATTCTCCTATTATTTTTACCCAAATTTCATGATTCTGAATATTCAGAAGCATTCCATCGAGCCTGCTTTCTAACACTTTACATTTATAGTCCGCCATACTTTTTAGGCTATATGTAATCTTTCTAGCTTTTGTGTTAGAAATCATAACATTCCCATTCTTATCATCTTTATTTGTAAGAGCAAAAGCAGAAGTCTTCAAATTGTTAAAGAATCTCTTCTTTACAGAAATGTATTCTTTGAAATCTTTATGGTAATCTATATGTTCGTGTGTAATGTTAGTGAAAATACCTCCCTCAAAAACAAGAGATGAAACTCTATTTTGATGAATCGCATGAGAACTAACCTCCATAAAACAATATTCGCAACCCGCTAAGACCATTTCTGATAATAGTTTATTGATTTGCAGACTATCTCCTGTTGTATGGGTGCTTTCTACAGATCTTGTTCCAATCTTATTCTCAATTGTAGAAAGCATTCCTGTCGGATATCCTAATTCAGAGAAAAGCTGATGTAATAAAGTTACAATAGTAGTTTTCCCATTTGTTCCTGTAACTCCAACTAGCTTTATTTTAGATGATGGATTATCATAATAATTTGATGATACAACTGACATTGAGGAAGAGGAACAATCTACCTGAACATAACAAATCTCTTTATTTATCTTTTCAGGAATTTCTTCTACAATAACAGATTTTGCTCCATCTGCAACAGATAAATCAATAAAAGAATGACCATCAACATTAACTCCTTTTATTGCAATAAATAAATCTGAATCAGAAACTTTTCTGGAATCAAATTCTACTTTGTTTACCATTACAGATGTAATATCACCTACAACAGATTTTATGGAAACTCCAAATAATAGATCACTCAACTTTATCATGATAACCTTATTTTTATTACTTCCTGATTATCAATTCTATCTCCCTTATTTACAGATTGAAATATGACCTTTCCAGCTCCTTCAAATTCTATTTTTAAATTATAGTTTTCAAAAACAGGAATTACATCTCTCAACTGCATACCTTTCAGATTTGGCATAATTCCTTTATTTAAATCTGATTTAATTAAAGTACTTGTATTTTGATTTAACTTAATAGAATTTTCAAGTCTTTCTGAAGTTACTCTGTCAATTTTTTCATCTGAAATATATGATTGTGTAGAAAGATATTCTAACTCAGAATCAAAAGCAAAAACTTTATCAGAAATTTCTCTAAAAACAGGAGCTGCTACCTGACCACCATAGTGATTCTCGTTAGTTGTATCAATAAATTCATGTATAACTACAATACATGAATATTTTGGTTTCTCCACAGGGAAGAAACCTGCAAAAGATGCAGTATAAGTTCTATTATATTTAGTTTTTTCACTCCATTTCCAAAACTCATTTTTGATAGTACCTGTTTTACCTGCGATTGAATATTGCTCAGTATAAATATTCTTAGCAGTTCCATTAATAACATCTGTTGTCCAATTTTCTCTTTGATTACTTACAACTTGTTCCATGTATGGGATAATAGATTGTATTGTTCTTTCTGAACAAATCTTATTTGAAAGAACTGTTGTTGGAAAGGATTCGATAATACCTGTTTTATCTTTGATAGCTGTAACGAATCTTGGAGATACCATTTTACCATTGTTTGCAATTGCATTATAAAATGTAAGAATCTGGATTGGAGATATATGCATTTCGTAACCGTATGACATTGATGGCAATGTAGTCCCTGACCAAAGTTTATCTCCAGGTTTTCTTACAATCATTGAAGATCTAAATGGTAGTTGTAATTCTAATGGTTCTGTAAGATAATATTTCTGAAGATTTGAATAAAATTTATAAGGTTGATCTTTATAATTCTCATTTATCACCTTTGAGATAGCAACATTTGAAGAAACTACAAAAGCATCTCCAAAAGCAAGCTTTCCGTAACCTCCATCTTTTGTGTCTGATATAGTGCTTCCATAAAAATTAATTTTACCATCATCTGTATCGACAGTGTCTGATAATTTTAAATAACTATCATCTAGAATTGAGATGAAGGAAGCTAATTTAAATGTTGACCCTGGAACAATTGCTGAAACAATTGCATGATTCTTAGAATCATAATATAAATTATCTTTTCCTCTATGAAGATTAGCTATTGCTTTAATATCTCCCGTTTCCACTTCCATCAAAATTACACATCCCCACTCAGCATGAGTTTCTTTTAATTTCTTCTTTAGAGCAACTTCTGCAGCGTCCTGGAATTCGATATTTATTGTTGTTATGACATCTTTCCCTGGTTGAGGTAAAACATTATAATCTGATTTTTTTGGCACCAATACTTTTCCTGAAATTTCTTGAGTTAATTGTTTCCCTGGAATGCCTTGTAAATATTGATTAAAAGCAAATTCAATCCCATTTTTTGGAATAATAGAATCATCTTCTATATAAACTCTTCCAATTGTTACTTTTGCTAAAGATCCAAATGGATAAATTCTTGCACTTTTTATTTCAGGGATGAAACCTCCTTTATTTTTACCCTGATTAAAAATTGGAAATGTTTTCATTTTGTGCAATTGCATATAAGAAACATCTCTTTTTAGCAGAAAATATCTTTCATCTTTATTATCTAGGAGATCTTTTTCATACTTTGACGCACTCCGATCTTTAAATAATTGATGTAGTTGTTTAGACAGATTCTCTATCTCCTTCTCAAAAAGAACACTGTCTATAGTAACTAAATCTAGTCTAACATCATAAACAGGCATGTAAACTGACAATATTCTCCCATCTTCAGAGAGAATACTTCCTCTTTTTGCATCAAGTATTTCAAATTTCGGGTCATGTGTATATGTAATTGATGTATCAGAATATTGAACTGAAAATAACTTAAAACTAATAAATGAGAAAAGAATAAGTACCAAAATAAATGTAATAATCAAACTCCACTTTTTATTTGATTTAGTCTTCATTATCTCTCAATTATTAATGGTAATTTATCTGAATCTATTAGTTCAGAATCTTTTAATTTCGCCTTAATAACTGAACGCTTATACAATCCCATCATTTTAATTGTTAATGACCTTGATTTCATTTGTAAATCAAATATCTTTTTTTCCGATTCTCTGATTAATATTATTGTCTTCTCACTCTTCAATGAAATTCCAATCTGAATAATCATCAGAAGAACTACAAATAGAATAAATGTAACATTATTTGAAATCCCTCCTTTCTCAAAGAAGTTAACTTTTAATGTTTTCTTTCTTCTTTTTAACATTCTACTTTTTCCGCTATCCTTAATTTCGAGCTTCTCGATCTGTTATTTTCCTTTTGTTCTTTCTCAGAAGCCACAATAACTTTTCTATTTACTTCCCTCATTTCTTTCAAAATATTCCCGAAGAAATCTTTTTTTATTTCTCCTGAAAGATTTCCTCTCTTAAAGATGTTTTTTACTAATCTGTCTTCTAATGAATGATAAGATAATACCACAAAGCGGCCTCCAACATTTAACAAACCAACACCGTCAATCAACATTTGTTTTAAGGATTCAATCTCCTGGTTCACCTCAATTCTGATAGACTGAAATACTTGCGATAAAAATTGATTCTTTTTTTTCTCAGGAACCACTCCATCTAATATTTCTAATAAATCTGTTGTGGTTACTATTTCTTTTTTTTCTCTAGCTAATACAATTAATTCAGCGACTTTTCTTGATATTCTGATCTCACCGTATTTAAAAAATAGATTCACCAAATCTTCTTCAGAATATTCATTTACTACCTTTCTGGCAGATAGTGATGCAGATGTGTTCATTCTCATGTCTAATTCTGCTTCAAAACGAAATGAAAAGCCTCTTTCAGCTACATCAAACTGATGTGAAGAAACTCCTAAATCTGCCAATATTCCATCTATTTTTGTAATGCCCTCCAATCTTAAAAATCTCTTAATGTTTTTATAATTTGTTTGTATCAACTTAAATTTTTTATCATTTGGAATATTCTCCAAAACATCATCATCTCTATCAAAAGCGAATAGTTTTCCGTCTACAAGATGTTTTAGAATCTCTCTGGAATGACCACCTCCTCCAAAGGTTACATCCACATAAATTCCATTTGGTTTAATATTTAAACCTTCAATACATTCTGTTAATAATACTGCTTTATGATATGTCATCAGAATGAGATTGATTACCCATAACCTCTTCCGCTAACGAACCAAAGTTACCAAGTGATTCTTTTACTGTTTCTTCATACTGATTCTTATCCCAAATCTCAATCATATTTACTGAAGAAGCTAATACCAAATTTTTTGATATTCCAGCAAATGAAATAAGATCTTTAGGAATAAGAATTCTACCTGTAGAATCTATCTCCAATATTTTTAGTCCAGACATGTACGAACGAATAAAATCATTGTTCTTTTTTACAAATCTGTTTAACTTATTTACCTGAGAAACCATTGATTCCCATTCTTTCATAGGATATAGCTCAAGGCAATTATTAAAAACACTTCTTTTCAAAACAAAACCTTCATTCACTACTGAATTAAGTTGTTTTTTTAATGATGATGGCATCATAAAACGACCTTTTGCATCCGTTTTACATTCATATGTCCCTATTAAATTCATCATTTTCTGATTTAGAATAATTTTTGGTAAAGATACAAAATTGCCCCACATTTTACCACATTATACCACTTTGTTGAAAACTTTTACCACAACAAGACATTCTCTAGATTAAAAGAATGAACAAATAGTCTCTATTCAAATTCAAATAAATTTGTTTACTTTTGCAAGTATTAAAATCATACTTAATGATAAAAGAGGAAGGGAAATTCAAATGGATTGAAGAAGGTAAAGGAGGACATCCAATAATCCTTTTACATGGACTGATGGGAGGTTGCGATAATTTTGGGGAAATGGTTGATTTCATCTCTGAAGAGTATCATGTTTACGGTCTTGATTTAAAACTTTTTAAAGGAAGACTACTTAAGGTGTCTGTTAAAAGCTTAAGCGATTATCTTTATAAATTTATGAATCAACTCGGTATAAAAAGTGCTGTTCTGATTGGTAATTCTATGGGGGGGCATATTGCATTAATTTTTGCGAAAGAACACCCAGAAATGGTTGATGGAATGATACTTACTGGGAGTTCTGGACTTTTCGAGAATTCATTAGGATCATCTTTTCCAAGGAGAGGAGATAAAGACTATATTAGAACTAAAGCGGAAGAGGTTTTTTATGACCCTAAAGTAGCAACTGATGAATTAGTTGATCGAATATTTGAAATTGCAAATAATCGAATTTCTGTATTAAAACTATTAGGATATGCTAAGTCTGCTATCAGACATAATATGGCAAATGATATTCCAAATTTAAAACAACAAACTTGTTTAATTTGGGGAGCAAACGATAAAGTAACTCCTCCTCATGTTGCTGAAGAATTTCATAAATTACTTCCTAATTCAGAACTAAATTGGATAAAGAAATGTGGACATGCTGCAATGTGGGAACACCCAAAACCATTTAGTGAGATTGTTCTGAAATGGTTAAAAGATCATAATATCTAATATTTTCTCATGAAGATTAAAAGTGCCGAATTTGTAATAAGCAATACGGACTATAAGCTCTGCCCAAAGGAGACACATCCTGAATATGCTTTTATTGGAAGATCAAATGTTGGGAAATCTTCTTTAATAAACGCATTAGTTAACAGAAAAAATCTGGCCAAAACTTCTGGGAAACCTGGAAAAACACAACTTATAAATCATTTTAAAATAAATGATAGTTGGTTCTTGGTGGATTTACCAGGATACGGATATGCGTCTACATCTAAAACTAATAGGGAGATGTTTAAAGAGATGATTAATAAATATCTTTTAAATAGAAAAAATCTTATTTGCCTATTTGTTTTGTTAGATATTAGGCATAACCCTCAATCTATAGACTTAGAGTTTATGGAGAAAATGGGACAAGAAAAAATACCTTTTGTAATGGTATTTACAAAATCTGATAAAATATCTCAGACACAAATAAGTAAAAACATAAAACTCTATAAAACTGAAATGTTAAAACAATGGGAATATCTTCCTGACATGTTTATCACATCTTCAGAAAATCAAAATGGAATATCTGAAATCTTGAAATTTATTGAAGAATATAATGAAGAGTTCAATCCTACTTTGATTCAATAATTTTAGTCTCCTCAGCAAAAAATTTACAATAATCTCTTAAAGCTCCTGCAAGTTTATCTTGACCTGTTGATTTTGATAAAGTGTTTGCCATAGACATTAATGTTTGATGATACATAATAAACATTTCATTCACCATCATGTCTTTTGTCCATAATGGCACTATTAAAGTTTCTTTTGTTTTTTGATCCCAAGCAGCAATCATTAATGACTTTAATAAAACATCCTCAGCCTGATTATCTGAGGAATTCATTATAATTTTTTTTGGAACATTGTTGTCGTCAAGTTCTAAATCGAAAGTTAATTTTGATTTATTCATTATGGTTTATATTTTGATTTTAATAATATCTCTTGAGAATTAGTATTTTTCATTAAATCTAATAAACTAACACCCTCATTCTTCATGTACTGATTTACAATCTGATATCCAACCCAATATCCTAATCTCCCAGGAGATTCTTTTGGCATGCCCTTTGTAAAAGGAGAATCATTGAAAAATGAAATGTAATTAGATTCATCTAATTCATATAATATATCCATCTTAAGAATTTCATTCCAAATATTCTGTTCATGGGTTTTACACCATTTCAAATCTTTTTCAGCAAACCTCAAAATTATATTATCTGCTTCTTCTGGAAGAAACTCATTCATTATATACATTATTTTTCCTTTAAGAATTAACTCTTCTAGAAAAGTTTTACTGTCTTGAGTCTCTATAAATTCACTTGAAATCCAATATTCCACTGCATCAGCAATCATGAATTTTTCATCATAACGAGTTTTTAAATAATCATAAACAGTATTAAACATTGGATTGTCTTTCCCCAAATAAAAATCTAAGCCAATGATTAGATTATTGTTATATGAATCTATCCCGAAAGAATTAAATGCATTAATGAAAATGATATTTTCAGGTATTTTGTTTTCCGGAAAATGATATTTATAAATTCCAAAAGATTCATTTATCTTATTTGAGATCTCTTTTGTATTAGTAAAATAATTATCAATTTTATTTTGAAGTAAAACAACTCCAGAGAACGAGGTAAACGATAAAATATTCTTTCTTTTTATAGAGTCGTTACTATTTATCATTGCAATATGGTTATTCAGATAATAATCTGTCAATCCTGGGAATTTAGACTCAATCTGATTAAGTTGCTTGTCATAATTTTCATCATTAATTTTAGAAAAATTCTTATCAAATCTATAAATAGGAATATCCACCTCTACTTTATCTTGTTTTACACAAGAATTAAGAACAAAAAAGATTAATAGTATTTTTATGAATTTCATTAATGCAAATGTAT
>JABHQB010000050.1 GCA_018695965.1 Flavobacteriales bacterium
TTCATCTAACAAGGTGATAAAAGAAGTAACTTCAGAACTTGAGAAAATAAAAGGTACTAATGAGCAAGTTTTAGGTTTTGCCAATCAAATGAAAACTCTGGAAAAGATTCTCAGCAATCAAAAACAAAGAGGAATATTAGGAGAAATTCAGTTAGAGAATTTACTTGCCAACGTATTGCCTCCTGAACTTTTTCAAATGCAATATTCCTTTAATAGCGGTGCATTAGTAGATGCTATTGTTAAAGTAGGAGATTATATTATTCCTGTTGACGCGAAATTTTCTTTAGACAATTACAATAAAATGATTGAGAGTGAAGATAAATCAGAAATTGAATCTTTAGAAAAGAAATTTAAGGATGACATTAAAAAGCGTATAGATGAAACTGCTAAATACATCTTGCCTAATGAAAAAACAACCGATTATGCCTACATGTTTATTCCAGCAGATGGTTTGTATCAAGATCTTCTTAATAGTAGAGTAGGTACGCTACAAATAAACTCCAAAGATTTAGTGGCTTATGCATATACTAAAAAAGTAATGATAGTGTCTCCAATGAGTTTATTTCCAATGTTGCAGATTACAGTAAAAGCTCTACATAATTTAAAAGTAGAGAGATCTGTTGAAGATATTTTAAAAAATATTAATAAGTTATCTAATCATTTAAATGCATATAAGGATTCACACGACAGCTTAGGAAAAACTATCCGTACAGTTGTGAATCATTACAACAAATCTTCCTCAGAGTTTAAGAAAATTGATAAAGATGTACTAAAAATATCTGCAGGAAACACACAAATTAATTTTGATACAGAGTTAATTGACAAACCACATTTAGATGAATAAAGAAGAGAAGAATTTTATTTTTGGTATTAGGCCAATTATTGAAGCTATTGAAGAAGGAAAGACAATTGATAAACTTTTTATACAAAAAGGATTACATAATGATTTGTTTGCAGAACTATGGAAATTAGTCCGATTAAGAAGAATTAACTACAAACATGTTCCTATTGAGAAGATTAACCGATTAACTAGGAAAAATCATCAGGGAGTTTTTGCTTTTATCTCCCCTATTGATTTACACAAAATTGAAGATATTATTCCTCAGATTTACGAAAAAGGAAAAAATCCTTTAATTTTAGTTTTGGATGGAGTAACAGATGTTCGAAATTTTGGAGCTATTGCCAGAACTGCAGAATGCGCAGGAGTAGATACTATTTTAATTCCAGAACAGGCAGCAGCAGCTATAAATGCTGATGCGGTAAAAACTTCTGCAGGCGCTTTACATAAAATTCCGATCTGCAGGACTTGGAACTTAAAATTAAGTCTTGAATTCCTAAAAGAAAGTGGATTACAATTAGTTTCGTGTACTGAAAAAACAGATAAAGATATGTACTCTCCAGATTTTACAAATCCGACAGCAATTATTATGGGATCAGAAGAAGATGGAGTCTCTCCAGAATATCTGAAGATGAGTGAACATAAAGCAAAAATACCAATGAATGGAAGTATCGCATCATTAAATGTATCTGTAGCTACATCTGTTATTGTATATGAAGCATTAAGACAAAGAAAGTAAATAGGAGAAGTTTAATTTCTACTTTTCATTATCTGTTCGTAAGATTCTTTTACTACCAAAAACTTCTCCTCAGCTAGATTCTTAATATCATCACTTACTCCAATCAACTTGTCCGGATGGTATTTAACTGCCATTTTCCTATACGCCTTCTTCACCTCAGTATTTGTAGCATCTTTTGTGATTCCTAGAATGGTATACCATTTTTCAGAATTACTTCCCTTGGACAAGAACATGGAGTAAATAGATTCAAAATCATAAGAATTAATATTCATATAAGTAGCAATTCTTTTTATTTGTTCTACTTCATTTGGGTGAATTTCATTATCAGCAGCTGATACTCCAAACAAAAAATGAATTATTTCTAAACGAGAGGAATGATTTATATGTGAGTTTAATTGTAAACAAACTTGTCTGAGTTTAGAGCTATAATCCTGTTTATTCAAATTATTAAACATCCTAAAGTATTCATTCGATTTTGTTGTTCCAAATGTATTGGTAAAGAATTTTTTCACATACTCCAATTCCGATTTCAACACTTTTCCATCTGCTTTTATTACAACTGAAGAAAGTATAAGTAAGGATATTTCGAATGCAGTTTTATTATCCACTTTAGAAGCAAAAACATTTTTCCCTACATAATAACCAATAATTCCACCAATTGGACCAGCAAAAAACCATCCTGCAGCCGCTCCTATCCATTTTCCGTTCGACATATATATTTTTTTTACAAATTTACAATTTTATTCAACAACTATCAGAATAGTTAAAAAAAGAGAACCCTAAAGTTCTCTTTTATCTATTAACGGGGACAGGACTCGAACCTGCTAACTTTGGGTTATGAGTCTTGATACTAAAAAGGTAAAAAACTTAAGTTAAGCAAGTATTGACAATCTTTGGGCATGTTTTAGGGCCATTAGAAATAAAAGAAGATAACGCATGACAGTAGCAGAAATATACTACAATGTAATTCTTGCGGGACTACAGTCCGTAGTCTTTAAAAATAAA
>JABHQB010000051.1 GCA_018695965.1 Flavobacteriales bacterium
ATAGTTATTCTAGAAATATTCCATTCAATTCTTTTGAAGATATACAGTATAAATGGGAGAATAATTCTGATGTAACAATAGGTTATCATAATACATTTTATAATAATATTTTATTAGAAAAACAGAAGGAAAAAGACAGAAAAAGAATGTTTTGGATAATTGGAACTATCTTAGTAGTAATAATCAGTGTAATTGGAATATTCTTTTATAGAAGAAAGCAGCAATCTATTTCACAATCTTAATAATTGCTGTTTTATTTAATTCTAGTTGAGTTATTATAGGGTATTTTGCTTTTGAATCAACTATTTCAATTCGGCTAGTGTTTGGAGGAGTACTTCCTAAATTTGTAGCTGTAATTTCAATTATATTTTCCCCTTCATTAAGTTTGTATTTTATTTTCTTTCTTTTTCTTTTTGTAGTATAGTTTTCCAGTAGATATTTACCGTTTACTATCAAACTTATCTTATCTCCATCTTCTTGGTTTGCATCCCATATATAAATAGTTATCTTATCAGAATAGCACTTAATAAGCATATCGTCCCCATCTTTCAGTATTTTTGTAGACAGCACATTTATTTCTTCTTTTTTCTGTTTTTCTATTTTCTTTTCTATCTTCTTCTTTATTTTTTCTACTTTTTTCTCTAGTTTTTCTTTTTCCATAAGGATAATATTTCCACTAGCACATGTATCTCCATTTGTAAAATATCCAGTAAATTTTCCTTCATATCTTTTAAGAGAGAGCTTCCCTTTTTCAGTAATTTCCATATTAATATAACAGAATGTATTTAGGTTTGCCTCTGAATTTGTTGAGAGTACTTGAGTTTCTTTTAATTTATAAGTTTTGGTATTCTTGTTAAAGATTCCACTTACATCTGATTTTGTTTCGTCAGGAGTTCCTTTTCCAGTTATTGAAAATCCGTTTACCATTCCTTTGTCTTCTATAAATTCCATTTCAAACATTAGTGGAGTTCCATTTTCTAAAGTTATAATTCCGGAATATCTTTCAGTTTTTTGAGAAAAAAGACAAGATGTGTATAATATTGATATAATTAGAAGGTAATTCTTCATATTACAAAACTAATAAAGGAAAACTGATTTACTATGCTTGGCATAATACTTTATTTATTAATGCTTTACTTTGTAAAAAAAAATATGAAAAGGTTTATTTTTATTATACTACTAATGATATCGAAATCATCTTTTGCTTCCTTTCCAGTTGTTGAAAAAGTTAGTGATCAGACTACAGGATCAATGACAGATCCCGGATTGAGCTCTTATTTCCCATATTATGCCAATATATGGTTTTATATTTGGGGAATTGGTGCGTTTATTCTTTTGTTTTTTCTCGTGAAAAATTTACGCATTTCAGGTTTTAGAGAAAAAAATCCTTTTAAATACTTATTTTCTGGTTGGAGGAGGGCGCCGTGGTGGCTCTACCTTTCGTTAATTCTTCTATATCTTGTTTTTTCTTGGTGGGCTTGGTTGGCCCTGATGCCGTTACTATGGATGGCCTTATATTTTTTAATAATTAAACCTATGTTCGATTAATCGTTTGTAGCTGGCGCTGTTCTTTTATACCCACAGTAGAATTATATAATCAATTCCCCAAATTCTATTCCATCAAAAGTTCCAGAGCTCATCATTAGTAAATTCTTATTGTTCCAATTTAAAGATTTTAAATATTCTTCTAATTCTATTGAATTTGTAAAGACTAATAAATTTTCTCTTCCAAAAGCAGTATGAACTTGCTCTTTACTGATAGGTTCTAATTTTTTATGTGCTATTGCTTCTGGGCTAAAATAAACTATAGCCGTATCAGGCTCATCCATACATCCTGTATATTGTTTCAGAAATTCTTCATTCAGACTACTAAAGGTATGTAACTCCATACAAGCAACTAATTTTCTTTCTTGAAATTGTTTTTTCATTGCTGAGGAAGTAGCTTTTAGTTTAGATGGAGAATGGGCAAAATCCTTATAAACAGCAGAGGTATTTGTTTTTCTTACTAATTCTAATCTGTTGGAAGCTCCTTTAAATGTAGATATCTCTTTATAGAAATCAGTATCAGAAATTTCTAATTCATTACAAACTAATTTAGCGGCATTTAGGTTTTGTAAATTATGATTTCCAAAAATTAATAGTTCTGTTCCTTCTACTGAACTTACACCTTCTTTAATTTTATGTTCTGGAGTTGAGTAAGGAACTAACTTACATTTAGATTCCTCTTTTGCAAGTTTATTAATCTCCTCATCTTCAGAGCAGTAAATCAAAGTGTCTTTCACCATATTCTTAAAAATCCGGAACTGATCTACATACATTCCAAAATTAGGAAATACATTTATATGGTCCCAAGCAATTCCACTTAAAACAGCAATATGTGGATGGTATAAATGAAATTTTGGACGCCTATCAATAGGAGAACTTAGATATTCGTCTCCTTCCAAAATAATAATTGGAGCTTGATGAGTGAGTTTTACCATGGTATCAAAACCTTCTAATTGTGCACCAACCATATAATCGCAATCAATATTTAAATTTTGTAGTACGTGTAATATCATTGCTGTAATTGAAGTTTTACCATGACTTCCTCCAATCACCACTCTTCTTTTCTCTTTACTTTGCTCATAGATATATTCAGGATACGAATAGATTGGAATTCCTAATTCCTTAGCCTTTATTAATTCAGGATTATCAATTCTAGCATGCATGCCTAAGATGATAGCGTCTAAATTTTTTGTTATCTTTTCAGGAAACCATCCCATTTCTTTAGGCAGTAAATCGTATTTTAACAATCTCTCTTTACTAGGACTAAAAATAGCGTCATCCGAACCAGTAATTTTATATCCCTTATGATGAAGTGCAAGAGCTAAATTGTGCATGGCACTCCCTCCAATAGCAATTAAATGTATATTCATTTTTCAAATAATTTCAGAAACTAAATTAAAGATAAATATCATTTCTTACCTTTGTAGAACTAAAAATTACTAACATGCAGTTGTACACAATAGATACAGGATATTTCAAATTAGATGGAGGAGCAATGTTTGGAGTAGTTCCGAAAGTTTTGTGGAGCAGAACAAATCCGGCGGATGAAAATAATTTATGCCCCTGGGCTATGCGTTCATTGTTAATTGAAGATGGAGATAGATTAATTCTGATTGATAATGGAATAGGAGATAAGCAAGATGATAAATTTCTGAAACATTATTATTTGCATGGAGATGTAAATTTACATTCTTCTCTTGCTAAACATGGCTTTTCTGCAGATGATGTTACAGATGTTTTCCTTACTCACTTGCATTTTGATCATTGCGGTGGAAGTGTAAGATGGAATAAAAATAAAACTGGATTTGAAATGGCATTTAAAAATGCAAAGTATTGGACAAACAAAAAACATTGGAAGTGGGCAACGGTTCCGAATAATAGAGAAAAAGCTTCTTTCTTAAGAGAAAACATTATACCAATTCAGGAATCAGGACATCTTAATTTTGTGGAAACAGAAAATAATATATTTAATAATTTTAATGCATTATTTATAAACGGACATACAGAATCTCAAATGATACCTCACATCACCTATAAAGATAAAACTATTGTGTTTGCAGCAGATTTATTACCTAGTTCAGGACACATTCCGTTGCCGTATGTTATGGGATATGATACTAAACCACTTGTAACACTTACGGAAAAAGAAAAGTTCCTTAATGAGGCGGCAGAAAGAGAATACATTATATTTTTGCAACACGATAATTATAATGAGTGTTGCACGGTTCAGAAAACCGAAAAAGGAGTAAGATTAGAAGATACCTTCTCACTATCAGAAATTTTATAAAATGAAAAATATTTTTAAAGATCATCCAAGTAAAGTTGGAGAAACTTATTTTGAGCATTTTTTTAAAGCGTGTAGTTTTGGAATAAAATTACTTTTGATAGCTGTACGAGTATTTATTCATGCTATATTTCCTTGGTGTTTTGAACATAGCGCAAGTGATCGAATTAGTAAATTACATGATATTTTACAAAGCAGAAAAAACTCTGCTAATCCAGATGAGAATTAAAGATGTTCCAGCTTTTACTAAAATCGGAGATTTCATCAAATTCTTCTTTTTCCAATTTATTTCTGTAAAGAGTTATTGTTTCTCCTGATTTGATTTTTACCGAGATTGTTTCAAAATTATCTAAATCAGATGCTTCAGGAACATCTTTTGTGTATCCAATTTTCTCGAAAGATAGTATTTTCTTCTCTGACATATAGAAATAAAATTCGTTACAAGTTTATAAAATATTCTTTGAATACGAAAAAAATACTAGTTTATTATTTTATTTTTGACACAAATTATGGAAAAACAAAAAAGATATAATGATTTTTCTTCTTTTATTAGAAAGAAGTTTAACGGTAGAGTGCAAAAAGTGTCAATAGACGCAGGATTTACTTGCCCAAATAAAGATGGAAGTAAAGGAGTAGGAGGTTGTACTTATTGTAATAACAATACTTTTAATCCAGATTATTGCAAACCAATAAAACCAATAAAAGTTCAGATTAAAGAGGGGATAGAGTTCTTCTCTAAGAAATATAAAGCTCAGAAATATTTAGCATATTTTCAGGCGTATACAAATACTTACGCTCCACTTCCTGATTTAGAAAGAATGTATGAAGAAGCTTTGTCACATCCAGATGTGATTGGTTTAGTTATCGCTACACGACCAGATAGTATAAAAGATGAGGTATTGGATTATTTGGAAGAATTAGCTAGTAAGGGTCATTTTATTAAGCTGGAATTTGGTTTGGAGTCAACCAAAAATGAGACATTGGAACTAATTAATAGGTGCCAAACTCATGAAGAAGCAATAGATGCTTATAACAGATCAAAAGGAAGAGGTTTGCATTTAGGAGGGCATTTAATTTTAGGGCTTCCTGGAGAAAAAAAAGAAGATATGTTGGATCATGCTAGGATGGTTTCTGAGCTTCCGATCAATACATTAAAAATTCATCATTTGCAGATTGTAAAACATACCATGATGGCTCATCAGTTTAAGAATACTCCTGAGATGTTCACTTTTATGGAGTTAGAGGAGTACATAGATTTGATAGTAGATTTTCTGGAACTATTAAATCCGAATATTATTGTAGAACGATTTTTTAGCGAATCTCCTGCTCGTATGTTAATTCATCCAATATATGGATTGAAAAACTTTGAAGTAAAACATTTGGTAGAAAAAAGATTAGAAGAAAGAGATGCTACGCAAGGCAGATTATTTCAAATATCGGAATAATTGTTCTACTATCATCTAAATTAAAATTTATATTTGTAATCTAAAAATAAAATAATATGTCAGACGATAAGCAAATAATTTTCTCAATGGTAGGGGTTTCTAAATCCTTTAACAATAATAACAAACAAGTATTAAAGGATATTTACCTTTCCTTTTTCTATGGTGCTAAAATTGGTATTATTGGACTGAATGGTTCTGGAAAATCAACTCTTTTAAAGATAATTGCTGGTGTAGAAAAACAATTTCAAGGAGATGTTCATTTTAAAGGAGAACATACAATTGGTTATTTGGAGCAAGAACCAAAATTAGATGATACAAAAACGGTAATGGATATTGTAAAAGAAGGAGCAAAAGAGCAAGTAGAACTTTTAGAAGAATACAATAAAATAAATGATCTTTTTGGACTTCCTGAGTATTATGAAGATTCAGATAAGATGGAGAAATTGATGAAAAAGCAAGGAAGTCTGCAAGATCAAATTGATGCCTGTAATGCTTGGGATTTAGAAACTAAATTAAATATAGCAATGGATGCTCTTAGATGTCCTCCTTCAGATGAAAGTATAAAGCATCTTTCTGGAGGTGAAAAAAGAAGAGTTGCACTTTGCAGATTACTTTTACAAGAGCCAGATATTTTACTACTTGATGAGCCAACTAACCATTTGGATGCGGAATCAGTGCAATGGTTAGAGCATCATCTTCAGCAATATAAAGGAACGGTAATTGCCATCACTCACGATAGGTACTTTTTAGATAATGTAGCGGGTTGGATTTTAGAATTAGATAGAGGAGAAGGAATCCCTTGGGAAGGGAATTATTCTTCTTGGTTAGATCAAAAATCAAAGAGATTAAAACAAGAAGAAAAATCGGCAAGTAAAAGAAGAAAAACTTTAGAAAGAGAATTAGAATGGGTACGTATGACTCCAAAAGGTAGACATGCGAAATCCAAGGCAAGATTAAGTAATTATGAAAACTTACTTTCTGAAAAAGGAAAAGAGAAAGAGGAAAAATTAGAATTGTATATTCCTCCTGGTCCCAGATTAGGAAATAATGTAATAGATGCGGAGGGTGTAAGTAAATCTTTTGGTGATAAGTTGTTATATGAAGATTTAAACTTCAAACTTCCTCCTGCTGGGATAGTAGGAATTGTTGGACCAAATGGAGCTGGTAAAACAACCCTTTTCAGAATGATAATGAATCAAGAAAATTCTGACACAGGATCTTTTAAGGTAGGAGAAACGGTAAAAATTGCTTATGTAGATCAGCAACATGTCAATATAGATGTGAATAAAACAATTTGGGAACAAATTACTGACGGACAAGAATTAGTTGAGGTTGGAGGAAAAAAAATGAACTCCAGAGCTTATGTAGCAAAATTTAATTTTAATGGTTCAGACCAAAATAAAAAAGTTGGTGTTCTTTCTGGAGGAGAAAGAAATAGGCTACACCTTGCTATGACCTTAAGACAAGAAGCTAATGTTCTTTTACTGGATGAGCCAACAAATGACTTAGATGTAAACACTTTAAGGTCCTTAGAAGAAGGATTAGAAAACTTTGCTGGTTGTGCGGTAATTATTTCTCACGACAGATGGTTTTTGGATAGGGTTTGTACACATATTTTAGCTTTTGAGGGAGATTCTCAAGTGTATTATTTTGAAGGTGGTTTTTCTGATTATGAAGAAAATCGAAAGAAAAGACTTGGAGATGTTACTCCTACAAGGATTAAATATAAAAAACTTGTTAGAAATTAGATGTTTTGAGTTTTTCTTAAAAGTAAGATGCCTAAGAAAACATATAATATATTAGGAATCCAAACTGCTATCCATGGTTCCAAATTTCCGTTTATGGATAAGGTAGAGGAAAACTGAAAAAACAAAATATACGAAAAACTGATAAGGAGCCCTAATCCCATATTAGTGCCAATACCACTTTTTTTCTTTTTACTAGACAATGACACAGCAATTATTGTAAGAATGATAATTGCAAACGGAAAGGCAATTCTTTTATGTTTTTCAATTTTATAAAATTTTGATTTGCCAGAACTTTTGATTGTTTCTGATTCTATATTTTTGTTCAGTTCGTTTAGGTTCATGGTTTCTGCTAGGTTTGGTTGAACTATAAAATCAGATGGCAATAACATAAGTGTGGTGTCAGTTGTTTTTCTAAGTTTTTTAGAGGGAGTAATAGTTTCCCCATTTTCATGAAAAGTTCTGATTTCGTATTTGTTTAAAGTCCATTTTTTTGTTTCTTCATTCCACTGAATGTACTCCGATCGGAGTTTATTTTTAAGCTTTCCATTTTCAAAATTTTCTATGGAAAATTTATAACCTATATTTCTTTTATGGTTGTATTGATGTAGATAATAGTAATGATTTTTTGTTTTTTGTAAATGAATACCTTTTGCAAGTTTTTTCTTTTGTTTCTTTATATATTTATTCTCAAAATCTATTCGATATTTGTTTGAAATTGGAATAACATAACTTCCCAAGATAAAAGACAAAACCGATAAAAACACTGCCGAAATAATAAATGGCCTGAGGAATCTTTTAAAACTCATTCCACTATTAAATATAGCAATTATTTCAGAGTTGTCAGCAAGTCTTGAAGTGAAAAATACTACCGAAATAAAAATAAATAATGGAGAAAATAGATTTGCAAAATAAGGTATAAAATGTAAATAATACTCAGACATTATGGTGAAAAAACTTAAGTTGCTCTGAATAAAATCATCAATCTTTTCCGAAAAATCAATTACTATTACAATAAGTAGAAGTAATAGTAAACTATAGAAAAAAGTTACTAAGAATTTCTTTATGATATACCTATCAATCTTATTCATTTATATCCGTAAGTCAAGTTTTTTAACTATTTTATTTTTCCAAGATGTAAAAGTACCATCTTTTATTTTGTTTCGTGATTCATTCATTAACCACAAATAAAAACGGATATTGTGTAAGGTAGCTATTTGCTTTCCTAGAAGTTCATTTGTTTTAAATAAATGACGAACATATGCTTTTGTGTAAGTTTTATCAACATAAGAAGTTCCGTTTGAATCTAAAAGAGAAAAATCTTTCTCCCATTTCTTGTTCGTTATATTGATGGTTCCTTCTGATGTGAAAATCATACCATTTCTTGCATTTCTACTAGGCATTACACAATCGAACATGTCAATACCCAGAGCTATGTTCTCTAATAAATTTGATGGAGTACCAACTCCCATTAAGTATCTTGGTTTTTCTTCTGGTAATACTGAGCAGACAATATCTGTCATTTCGTACATCATTTCATGTGGCTCTCCAACAGATAATCCTCCAATTGCATTTCCTTCTCTTTCAAAAGAGGCGATTTTTTCTGCAGATTGAAGTCTTAGATCTTTATATACACTTCCTTGAACGATTGGAAAAAATGTTTGCTCATATCCATATTTTTCTTCTGTAGAATCAAATCTATCACAACATCTTTTTAGCCATCTATGAGTCATGTGCATCGAACGTTTCGCGTAATCGTAGTCGCAAGGGTAAGGTGTACACTCATCAAATGCCATAATAATATCTGCACCTATAGTTCTTTGTATATCAA
>JABHQB010000052.1 GCA_018695965.1 Flavobacteriales bacterium
TGAAATTTGGTAAAGTCATTTTGTCCAATAATTTAAATCTCTATTTATTAACTCTGAAAGTTTTTTTATGTCTGCTTTATAAAATTCCTTCAACATGACCTTATCTTTATCAGATATTATTGCCACTTCTGAAGTGTTTCTTTTCTGAATATTTTTTCTAATATTTTTTCTAATACCTTTAAATGGAATCAAAAATTTCAGAACTGATCTTATAGGGGTTTTTTTCATCATTAAATTCTTAATTCTTTCATCTTCCCATTGCCAACCACCAACCATATGTTCTTTTGCAGAGTCAATATTTATTATGTCTATTCCTAAAAAATTAAAAACCTTTATCATCTCATTCTGAAAATCATTTTGATAATCATCATAAATTATAATATGCACATTTTTAATCCCATCTAGATATGATTTTACTTGTTTATGATACATTCCTAACTTTTTATACCTAGAAGCAGGAGTCATATCAAGTTTTGAAAAATACCTTTCTTCAGAAATATTCCAAGCTGATTTAAAATCTGTACAATCTTCTTTTACATTATATCTTTTAACATGTTGAAATCCAGAATATGCTCTTTCAATCGGATTCCTAAGTATAATAATAATTTTACAATCTTCTCCATATTGTTGATTAATTTTAGGAATTACAATTTCTGGAAACATCAAATACATAACGGAAGATTCTCCTCTATATTTTTCACCTTTTCCTTCTATGAAAAGATTACGGTATTCATTTTCAGAACAAATACCAACAGGAATTCTATCTTTTCCAATTTCATTATTGATCAGAAAATGTGGTTCTTTTGGAGTACACATAAACACATCTGGATGTTGATTTAGATAATTATGTAAGGAGGTGGTCCCACTTTTTGCAGCACCTACAATAAATAAATTAGGTAATGTATTTACTTTGTCCAATGGTTCAAATCTTTATTTAATAATTCTGAAAGTTTTTTTATGTCTAGCTTAAAATAATCATTTAACCCTTTTCGTACTTCCTCTTTCATTGGGACAACTTTATTGGTTGATGCGTTTACAAGATGATGGAGAATTCCTTTCCTAAACTTTTTTGGAAGAGCGGATTTCAAAATTGATTTCATAGGATTATCTTTCATAAAGACATGTTTCATTTTTTCATCCTTCCATCTCTTGCCTCCAACATTATGTTTTGTAATAAAATCAATCTCAATATCATTTGAAATTCCTAAAAAATTATATATTTTATTCATCTCGGATTCAATATTATCTCTAAAATCTTCATAAAAAATAATATGAATATTTTTAAAAGACTCCGTATAAGCTTTTACCATTTCATAATACATCCCCATTTCCTTATACATAACCATTGGAGTTAGGTTTTCTTCTCTTTCCATTCGTCCTTTTTCAATTTCCAAAGATTTTTCAAAAGAGTTGTTTTCCTTAAAACCTCTTGAAACATGATGAAATGCAGAATACGCTCTGTCTGCAGGATTTCTGAGCATGATGATTATTTTCACATCTTCACCTAAATAATGTTTTATGTTATTGATAGCATGTTTGTAATAATATAAATAAAGAACCGTAGATTCTCCAATTGCCTTTTCATCTTTCACATCATCAAATAAAGATTGATATTCCTCAAAAGTCCAAATTCCATTATGCAATCTGTGTTGAACTAAATCTTTTATTAGAAATCTTGGTTCCTTAACCTTCATTCCTTCTTTATTATATGAAGGCATAAATACCTGATGGTGTTGATTTAAGTAATTATGTAAGGATGAAGTTCCACTTTTTGCGGCTCCAACAATCAGAAAATTTGGTAATTTATTTTTCATTATTTTCTAAATGGATTATAAAATGTATAAAACCCGAACTTCTTTTTTACGACTAAAACCATAGATAAGTTCCAAACAATTAAGCTAGACATAGATGCTATTGCAGCTCCATTTATACCATATTTTGGTATTAATATTAAATTTAGAGTAACATTCAAAATTGCTCCGAAAAGGAGAATTTTTGCATATATATTTTGGTTTCCTGTCATTTGTAAAACATTCCCTACAGAACCTGAAAAAGAACTAATTAATCTACCACAAGATAAGAAGATAAATGCAGCTACACCAATCTTAAATTCTTCTCCGAATAAACCAAGGAAGAATTCTGGGAAAATAAAGAAAATTGTTACAAGAGGAACCGAGGTCCAAAAAATCATTTTCGTAGATTGATGAACAACCTTTTTTAATCCTTCCATATCATCTTTACCAAACATTTCAGCAAACTTTGGAGCAGCAATACTATTAATAGACATCAAAGCGACTGCCGCAAACATAGAAAGCTTAAAAGCAGTATGATATATCCCAACATCTTCAGTAGTTGTCATTGCTCCTAACATTAATTTATCAGTCCAAGCCATAATAAATTGCACAGATTGAGCAAACATCAACGGAATAGAAATTTTAAGTAAAGTAGAATAACTCATTATTTCCTGTTCAGCACTTTCTTTCCCATCAGATCTGTTTTTTAACCAATATCGGAAACTTAAAAATGAGAGGAGTGACACTATAAAGACACTGACTAAATATGCGTAAACTGGCACCTCAGATCCTTGAGTAAATTGATATATTATAACAATTGATATTACCGAAAACAAAGCTTGGGACATCCTGTAAAAGAAAGAAAACTCTGCAATTCTTTTTAATCCTCTTAAACTTTGATAATGCAACATGAAAAATGCCATTGGCATAACAAAAAAAGCATTTATCTCAACATATCTATAATTGATATTGATCAAATCTGCTATCGGATTTGCTAAGAAATACATTAGTAAAGAAGAAATAATAGATGTAAAAGATAAAATTATTATTACTTGCTTCCTAAAATGAAAAATACTTGTCCATTTTTTTTGGGATGCAAATGATGCGATAAAACGAATAGAAGTTGTGTCCAATCCAATTTTTGCTAATAGAGTAAAAAGACGTAATACAGTAATAGCTAAAACGTAATCCCCTAATCCTTTAGCTCCAAATAAATTTGCAATTACCAGAGTCAAAAGATAACCAATAGCTAGTCCCCCGAATCTTAAAATAAAAGAGATCCCACTTTCTTTAAATAGTTCAGAGAAATCCTTATCCTTTAATGCTTTATTTAGTTTTGATTTCATTGGTTTATTTTACCAAGAACCAAGGGTTTAATAAATCCTCTTTATTGTATTCCACAGGTTTATTGGAATTATATTGCAAAACCTGAAATCCTGCCATTCTGCAAATTGCATCTCCAGCTCCAGTATCCCATTCCATAGTAGGAGCATATCTAGGATAAGCATCTGCTTTTCCTTCTGCAACCATACATAATTTTAATGACGAACCAACTGCCATAACTTCAACTTTTCCGTATTCTTTTTTTTTCTCTTCAAAAAATTGTTCTGTTTCTGACGACATATGAGAACGAGAACCTACAATAATATAAGTATCTCTACTATTCTTTATTGGTAATTTTTTAGACAATAAAATTAATTCTTCTAAGTCAGATATTTCATCTGTAAAATCAGATATCTTATAAGAACCAAGTCCATCTAAAGCAAAATATAATTCCTTTTTTACAGGTACATAAATCACTCCCATTATTGGATTTCTATTATGGATTAATGCAATATTTACGGTAAACTCCCCATTTCGTTTTACAAACTCTTTTGTTCCATCTAAAGGATCAACAAGCCAAGAATATTCCCAATTTTTTCTTTCTGCAAAAGAAATTTTCGCTCCTTCTTCACTTAAAATCGGAATATTAGTAGGAATAAGGTATTCTTCTATTACTTCATTACAATTTTTATCAGCTAATGTTAATGGAGATTTGTCATCTTTATGTTCTACCGCAAAGTCTGATGCATAAATATCCATAATTGTATCTCCTCCTTTTAGAGAGGCATTTATTGCAACTTCTAATAATTTTTTAAAGTTCATTATGTAATTTTTTAAAGTTCATTATGTGATGTTTGCAGATAAATACTCAGAGCTTTAGATGTTCCTATTCTTGTAGCTCCCGCTTCTACCATTTGTGTGAATTCCATATAATTTGAAACTCCTCCAGAAGCTTTAATAGGCAATTTTCCTGAAACTGATTTCATCATTTTCACATCACTCAAAGTTGCTCCAA